>CALPVM020000083.1 GCA_943327015.2 Akkermansia muciniphila | reverse complement strand
TGTCGGCCACTATTTCTGCGGCATGCTTGGTCGCCACAAACACCAGCACCCGGCTCCAGCCATTGCTTTGAATAAGGTGACGCAGCAGCTGGGTGCGGCGCCCAGTGTCGACTGCTATTGCCGTTTGCACAATATCCAGCGGTGCTTGCGGGTCGGGCAGCACATCCACACGCAGGGGGTCTTGCAGCAGTGTATTAGCCAACGCTTGCACTGCAGGCGCAAACGTGGCCGAGAAAAACAGATTGAGCCGCTTGGCGGGCAGCAGTGCCAGAATGCGGTTCAACTCCTCAGCAAAACCCAAATCCAGCAGCCGATCTGCTTCGTCCAGCACCAGCGTATTCACATGCGCAAGCGACAGCGCATTGTGATCAAGCAAGTCAAGCAAGCGCCCAGGGGTGGCTACCATAACATCGGTGCCGCCACGCAAGCCCATCATTTGCGGGTTGATGGATACACCACCAAACACCGTAGTAATTTTGAGTGCCTGCGGCAAAGTCTGCGCCAAAGTGCGCAGCGTATCGCCAATTTGTACCGCCAATTCACGGGTGGGCACCAGCACCAAGCCCAGCACTTTGCGGGGCGTATAAAGTGTGGTTTGCTCGAGCTTTTGCAACAGCGGCAATGCAAATGCCAGCGTTTTGCCAGAACCCGTTTGTGCTGTAGCCAGCAAGTCACGCCCTTGCAGCGCAGCCGGAATGGCAGCAAGTTGAATCGGCGTGGGTGCCAGATACGCTTTACTGCTGACGGCACGTAGCATCGCGGGGGACAAACCCAGGGTAGAAAATGGCATGAAGGTGCGCTTTAAGGGACTAAAAAGTGGTGATGTGGGCTGCTGAGTTTAACGCGCACAGATAAGCCGCATAATACTACCTGCACACATCAAAGGTAACCGTGAAAAAAACATTCAAACTCAACATCGAAGGCAAGAATAAAGACCGCGTACTGGATGCCACCAAGCACGAAATTCGTAAATACGTCAAACGCCAACGCCGTGTCCCACTCCCAGCCGGTGTCGATTTTTGGGATTTTGACTGCGCTTTTGGCACCAGTGCCGACACCGCTAGTTCCGTACACTTTGCGAACCTTACCGCTCTGATTGACGCTGTGGCGCAAGCCGGTGGCGATTCGTTTTACCTTGAGTTGCTAGCAAAAGAAGGTCGCCGCAACAGCAAAGCTAGCTCAGCTTAAATTGGCTTTCCAGCACATGAATCCGCTTCTAAACACACAATAAGTCCCGGTCAATAAAAAAGCCTTGCCACCTATCACAGCAGCAAGGCCCTTAACGTAAAACGAAAGGTTTACGCAGTAGCAGCTTCTTTTACGGTAGCAGCGGCATCGGTGTATTCCTCAATCTTGTCAAAGTTGAGGTATTGGTACACCTTGTCGCTGGCAGCGGTGAGTACGCCCATATCGGCCAGGTATTCGGCTTTGGTAGGAATACGACCCAACTTAGAGCAAATGGCAGCCAGCTCGGCAGAGCCAAGGTACACATTGCTGTTTTTACCCAAACGGTTGGGGAAGTTGCGGGTACTGGTGCTAAACACGGTAGCGCCCTCTTTCACCTGAGCCTGGTTGCCCATGCACAAGCTGCAGCCTGGCATTTCCATACGCGCACCGGCGCCACCCAGTATGCCGTAGTGGCCTTCGTCGCTGAGTTGTTTGGCATCCATTTTGGTAGGAGGTGCAACCCACAGCTTGACCGGAATATCGCGCTTGCCTTCCATCAGCTTGGATGCGGCGCGGAAGTGACCAATATTGGTCATACAAGAACCGATAAACACTTCGTCAATCTTGGCACCCGCGACTTCAGCCAGAGTTTTTACATCATCAGGATCGTTCGGGCAAGCCACGATAGGCTCGTGGATGTCAGCCAAGTCAATTTCAATGACGGCGGCGTAATCGGCATCGGCATCGCCTTTGAGCAATTGTGGGTCTTTCAGCCAGGCTTCTTGCGCAGCAATACGGCGCGCCAAAGTACGGGCATCAGAGTAGCCATTGGCAATCATCCACTTCATCATGGTGATGTTGCTGTTGATGTACTCAATGATCGGCTCTTTGTTCAGGTGCACGGTACAACCAGCAGCAGAACGCTCAGCAGAAGCGTCAGACAGTTCAAATGCTTGCTCTACTTTGAGGTCTGGCAGACCTTCGATTTCCAGAATACGGCCAGAAAAAATGTTTTTCTTGCCCTTCTTCTCTACGGTCAGTAAACCAGCCTTAATAGCGTACAGCGGAATGGCGTTTACCAAGTCACGCAATGTCACGCCGTCTTGCATTTTGCCTTTAAAGCGCACCAGCACAGACTCTGGCATGTCCAAAGGCATCACGCCGGTCGCGGCAGCAAACGCCACCAAACCGGAGCCGGCGGGGAAGCTGATACCGATAGGGAAGCGGGTGTGGCTATCGCCACCGGTACCCACGGTATCTGGCAACAACATGCGGTTAAGCCAGCTGTGAATCACACCGTCGCCAGGACGCAGAGCAACACCACCACGGGTGCTAATAAAGTCGGGCAGTTCGTGGTGCATTTTCACGTCCACGGGCTTGGGGTAGGCTGCTGTGTGGCAGAAAGACTGCATCACCAAGTCGGCACTAAAGCCCAGGCATGCCAGGTCTTTCAGCTCGTCGCGGGTCATGGGGCCGGTCGTGTCTTGCGAGCCCACCGATGTCATCTTGGGTTCGCAATAAGTACCGGGGCGTACGCCTTGACCTTCGGGCAAGCCACAAGCGCGACCCACCATTTTTTGCGCCAAGCTGAAACCTTTTTTGGTGTCTGCCGGGTTTTGTGGCAGGCGGAACAGGGTAGAAGGCTTCAAGCCCAGCGCTTCACGCGCTTTACCGGTCAGACCACGACCAATGATGAGGGGAATTCGGCCACCGGCTCGCACTTCGTCAAACAGAACGTCGCTCTTGACGGTGAACTCGGCAATGACTTGGCCGTCTTTCAAGGCTTTGCCATCGTACGGGCGCAACTCTACAGTGTCGCCCATGTTCATTTGGCTTACATCCAGCTCGATGGGCAATGCACCGGCATCTTCCATGGTGTTGTAAAAAATCGGCGCAATTTTAGTACCCAAGCATACGCCACCAAAACGCTTGTTTGGCACAAAGGGAATGTCTTCGCCAGTAAACCACAGCACTGAGTTGGTTGCAGACTTGCGGCTGGAGCCAGTGCCAACCACGTCGCCCACGTAAGCTACCAAGTTGCCACGGGCACGCATGTCTTCAATAAACTTAACAGGACCACGCTTGCCGTCTTCTTCGGGGTTAATGCCGTCGCGTTTGTTTTTCAGCATCGCCAAGGCGTGCAATGGAATGTCTGGGCGGCTCCATGCATCAGGAGCAGGAGACAAATCGTCGGTATTGGTTTCGCCGGTCACTTTCAAGATAGTGACGGTAATGCTTTGCGGCACTTCGGGGCGGCTGGTAAACCACTCAGCATCGGCCCAGCTTTGCAACACAGCTTTGGCGTGCGCATTGCCTTTGTCGGCCTTTTCTTTCACATCGTGAAATTGGTCGAACATCAGCAGGGTTTTCTTCAAGCCATCGGCAGCTTGGCTGGCCACAGCTGCGTCATCCAACAAATCGACCAGCGGGCTGATGTTGTAACCACCCAGCATGGTGCCGAGCAATTCAGTTGCGCGTTCGCGGCTGATCAACGCGCACTTTTCGGTGCCGTGCGCCACTGCAGCCAAATAGCTGGCTTTAACCTTGGCGGCATCGTCCACACCAGCGGGTACGCGGTGCGTAATCAGGTCTACCAGTGTTGTTTCTTCACCGGCAGGAGGGGATTTAAGCAGCTCAATCAATTCGGCTGTCTGCTTGGCAGACAAAGGCAGCGGGGGAATGCCCAAGGCGGCACGCTCGGCCACATGATCTCGGTACGCTTGCAACATGGTGTTACTCCTTTTTTCAACAATAAAACGTTTAATTAAAAATAATTCTTCACAGTATCGGGCAATGCACATCCTGTGCCATGCGCACGTTCAATCACCTGCCAAAAATAGCGGTAACTGGCGCGGTCATGCAATGTGCCTTGCACTGAAATGGGTGCCCAATCTTGCTTTTCTGCCAAATCCAGAATGTTGGCGGCAGTTTCTATTTCCTGTTGCGCCGGGGTAAATGCACGCAGTATGGGGCGAATCTGATCGGGGTGAATACTCCACATCCGGGTGTAACCCAAGGCACTGGCAGCAACACGTGCCACGCGCTCCAGCTTGGCCGTATCCCGGAATTCTGGAACCACACAGTGCGAAGGCACCTTGCCAAACGCATGGCAAGCACTGGCAATATCCATTTTGGCACGCAACACCAGCGGATGGTGAAACTGATCCAAGGTAGCATGGTCGTCGCCTGCGCGAACCCCCATGGCACTGGATGGAATAGCGCCACCGTGGGATGACACAAAATCCATCACGCCAAAGCTGATGGACTCAACGCGGGGGTGAGCTGCAATCTCGAAAGCACGGTGCGCGGCAAGCGGTGATTCAATAAGCACATGCAATGGCAACGGAGCCAAGCCAGAGGGTGTTGCATGATCAATAGCACCCAAAGCAGTGTCAATATTTTGAACCGACTCCACTTTAGGCAACATGACAAAGCTCAAAGCTGCTGCTGATTTGCCCACTACGATTTGCACGTCAGACCCGAAAGCCGGATGGTCAACTGCATGCAAACGCACACCCACTCTGCGCTTGGTCAGAGAGCCAGCACAGGCAGATTGCGCAAGAGCAGCAACCATTTCAGCTTGGTCAACTTCGCCGCCTACAGGCGCCCCGTCTTCGCAGTCGAGCGTAACGTCAAACACGCAGGCGCCAAATTCTTGCATCATCTCGGCCTGCAGTTGCAGGCTTTTGACCATGCGCGCCTCCACGCCGCTGTAGTGGTCGCACACGGGCAATAAGCCCGCACCACTTTGAGCGCCGAGGAGAACGTCGCGTGGATGCATTACAGCAAATGGGCTACGCCAGCTTGCTCTTCTTGCAACTCTTTCAGGGTCTTGTTGATGCACTCTTGGCTGAATGCGTCAATGGTCAGACCATCTACTACTTTGTATTCGCCGCCTTCACAAGTAACGGCAAAACCAAACATGGTGTCTGCAGGAATACCGTATTGGCCGTCAGAAGGAATACCCATGGTGACCCACTTGCCGTTGGTGCCCAGCGCCCAATCGCGCATATGGTCGATAGCAGCGTTTGCAGCAGAAGCAGCAGAAGATACGCCACGCGCGGCAATAATGGCAGCACCGCGTTTACCCACAGTGGGCAAGAATGTGTTGGCGTTCCAGTCTTGGTCGTTAATCATGTCTTTTACGCTTTCGCCATTGATGGTGGCAAAGCGGTAATCAGCATACATGGTGGGAGAGTGGTTGCCCCATACAGCCATTTTTTCAATATCGGCCACGGCTTTGCCAGTCTTGGATGCAATTTGGCTCAGAGCACGGTTATGGTCTAAACGCAGCATGGCGGTAAAGTTTTTACGTGGCAGATCAGGTGCGCTCTTCATGGCAATGTAAGCGTTGGTGTTGGCGGGGTTGCCCACTACCAATACTTTTACGTTGCGGCTAGCTACTGCGTTCAGGGCCTTACCTTGCTCGATAAAGATAGCGCCGTTCACAGCCAGCAACTCGGCACGTTCCATGCCGGGACCGCGTGGACGTGAACCAATCAACAAAGCGTAATCTACGTCTTTAAATGCAGTCATGGGGTCGCTGTGCGCTTCCATACCCACCAACAGCGGGAATGCGCAGTCTTGCAACTCCATCATCACGCCTTGCAGGGCTTGCTGGGCTTTTTCCATGGGAACTTCGAGCAATTGCAGAATCACTGGCTGGTCTTTACCCAGCATTTCGCCCGAGGCGATACGAAACAGAATGGCGTATCCGATTTGACCTGCTGCACCGGTGACAGCTACGCGAACGGGCTTTTTGCTCATGGTTTAAAACTCCAGGAAGTGTTGTAAAAAAGGTAGCCAAGTTTACCCGCGAAATCGATGCTTGGTCAATGTGTCTTATGTCTTATATAAGATATGATGCGATCCATGGCCGCAGAAAACCCATTGTTAAGCGAAAGTCTGACCCCCACTGACGCGGATGCCAGCTCCGCCTTGACGGGTCATGCCACCCCATCTTTTAGTCCGCTGTACCAGCAAATCAAATTACTCATCCTCCAAAGCCTGCAGTCTGGCGAATGGAAACCCAGCTCGGCAATCCCTAGCGAGATGGAATTGGCGGCTCGCTTTAAGGTTAGTCAAGGCACGGTACGCAAAGCGATAGACGAACTCTCTGCCGACAACTTACTTGTGCGGCGTCAAGGCAAAGGCACTTTTGTAGCCACCCACGCCGAACGCAATGTGCAGTACCGCTTTCTCAAACTTTACCCAAATAACGGCGACTTGAACAGCGAAGGCCCCGCACAAAGACGCATCATCAACTGCCTGAGCGATACCGCTGACGCTACCGTTGCTGCCGCCTTGGCTCTTGAACCCGGAGACGCAGTACTTAAAGTGAGGCGCGTGCTGTCATTTACGGATGTACCTACCATTTTGGAAGACATCTGGCTGCCCGGCGCTCCATTTGAAGGTTTGACTGCAGATCGTTTAGCAGCTTTTAACGGACCCATGTACGCCCTATTTGAAACCGAATTCGATGTACAAATGGTACGCGCAGAAGAAAAGATACGTGCTGTATTACCCACCCCCGACCAAAGCGAATTATTACGCATCACAACGCAAACACCGGTTTTAAGTGTTGAACGAATTGCCACCACTTACAACGATGTACCGATGGAATTACGCCGCGGCCTGTATTTAACCGACACACATTACTACCGTAACGTGTTAAATTGAGCATTAAATCGTATGTAAGCCCCTTATCAGCCTGCCGTAGTGCAATAGAATTTTGGTTCTTGCAAAATAACGCACAACATTGTTAACTCTTAGAAAGCCGATTCATGTCCGATCTAACGTCTTCCACGAAGCCCAAGCGACCCGAATTTCGCAACATCAATGCGCTGACCGACTTACCCACCTACCGCTTACCGGCGGCTGGATGGGTATCTATTTTGCACCGCATCAGTGGCGCAATTATGTTTTTGCTTATGCCATTCATCATCTGGATGTTCGACAAGTCGGTTTCATCCGAATATTCTTACGCTAAATTCACCAGCGCCTTCAATATCGGGCTGGGTTTTGTGCCTGGTGTGCTCATTAAATTGGTAGTGCTGGCACTCATTTGGGCCTATTTGCACCACTTTATTGCCGGTGTTCGCCATCTCTGGATGGACATTAACCACGCAGTCAGCAAAGAATTTGGCAAAAGCTCTGCCGTCGTTACGCTGGCTCTGAGCCTGGGGCTTACCGCCATTTTGGGTGCCAAGCTGTTTGGCTTGTACTAATCTATTCATTTAACAAAAAAAGGAACTACCACCATGGCAGTAAATTACGGCTCCAAACGCTCCGTCGTTGGCGCACACTACGGTCTGCGTGACTGGCTGGCACAACGTGTAACAGCAGTTTTAATGGCACTTTTTACCCTTTTGGTACTGGGACAAGTCATTTTGACCAAAGGCCCCATTGGCTACGAACAGTGGGCTGGGATTTTTGCCGCCCAGTGGATGAAGGCACTCACCTTCGCCGTCATCGTGGCGATGCTGTACCACGTGTGGGTCGGTGTACGCGACATTTTTATGGACTACATCAAACCACTGGCTGTGCGTCTCTCGCTGCAGGTATTCTCCATTGTCTGGCTGGTGGCTTGCGCCGGTTGGGCTATTCAGGTTTTGTGGCGTCTTTGATCGCTGCACGTCACTCAACTTAACCCCACAGGTTGTAACCCATGTCTTACTCTGTATCTAAACGTAAATTTGATGTTGTCATCGTCGGTGCCGGTGGCTCCGGCATGCGCGCATCTCTGCAACTCGCTCGCGCCGGCCTGAATGTAGCCGTGCTGTCTAAAGTGTTCCCTACCCGCTCGCACACCGTGGCTGCACAAGGCGGTATAGGCGCGTCCTTGGGCAATATGAACGACGACAACTGGCACTACCATTTTTATGACACCGTCAAAGGCTCCGACTGGCTCGGCGACCAGGACGCGATCGAATTCATGTGCCGTGAAGCCCCCAAAGTGGTGTACGACCTCGAGCACATGGGTATGCCATTTGACCGCAACGCCGACGGCACCATTTACCAACGCCCGTTTGGCGGCCACACTGCCAACTACGGTGAAAAAGCCGTAGAGCGTGCCTGCGCTGCTGCTGACCGTACCGGCCACGCCATGCTGCACACCCTGTACCAGCAAAACGTAGCGGCCAAAACCAGCTTCTTTGTGGAATGGATGGCACTTGACCTGATTCGTGACGCCGAAGGCGATGTAGTCGGTGTTACTGCTTTGGAAATGGAAACCGGCGACGTGCATATTCTGCAAGCCAAAACCACATTACTTGCAACCGGCGGTGCAGGTCGTATTTTTGCAGCCTCTACCAACGCCTTCATCAACACCGGCGACGGCTTGGGAATGGCAGCACGCTCCGGCATTGCGCTTGAAGACATGGAATTCTGGCAATTCCACCCCACTGGCGTAGCGGGTGCCGGTGTATTGCTGACCGAAGGCTGCCGTGGCGAAGGCGCAATTTTGCTTAACAGCAATGGCGAACGCTTTATGGAGCGCTATGCCCCGACGCTCAAAGACCTGGCTCCACGTGACTTTGTGTC
>CALPVM020000082.1 GCA_943327015.2 Akkermansia muciniphila | reverse complement strand
CTGCAGCGTGAAATCTTGCAACGCATGGCCGAATCTGCCGAGCAGGATGCGGCGGTGCTGTACCAGGATCCGCAGCAGACCGCCGTAACCGAGAGTGGTGCTATTCCTGCGGCTCTGGCGCAGTTCGCGCAGTCTGCAGTGCAGGCAGCGTTACAAGACCCGCAGGCAATTGCACGTGCCTTGGGTGAATACCTGACCGAACCCAAGCCCCATGTTTGGTTTGAGGCCAGCGACGAAGATTGCGCGCCCGCTGCATTTGAGCGGGTGGTGCTAAGCCGCAAAACCCGCATGTTGTTCGATGCGAACCATATTTTTATCAATGGCGAGAGTTTTCTAGCCAGCGGCCCGGATGCGCTGTTAATGCAGCAGTTGGCCAACGCGCGCAGCTTGCAGGCCACAGACGTTAAGCGCTTGACGGAGGCTGCACGTGAAATTTTGCACCAATGGTGTGAAGATGGCTGGGCGGCGTATGACTGACGTTGCACTGCTACAAGGAAAATTTTCCGGGCATGTTGCGTTTTCGCAACTCATTCGCGATGGATTGCAGAGTGCAACGCAGCAGGGCTGGTCGCAGATGGTTTGGTGTGACGTTAATTTTGAAGATTGGCCGCTGCGTGAGAAAGTCGTAGTCGATGCTTTGTACGCATGGGCGCAAAGAGGGCGTCAACTCACCATGTTGGCACATAGCTATGAGTCAGTGGTACGATATCAGCCACGCATGGTTGCTTTTCGTAAATCTTGGGGCCATATTGTTGATTGCCGTTTATGTAAACAGGTTGATGTGGCAAAATTTCCAAGTATTATGTGGAGCCCGGTTTGGGCTGTTAAGCGTACGGAATTTGATTCTTGCTCTGGATTTGCCACTTCAGATGTGCGTAAAAGAGTGCAACTGCAGGAAGAGCTGCGTGAGAGCCAACGCCACAGTTCGCCCGGTTTTCCTGCAACAGTACTGGGTCTGTGAGTCAAGTTTAGAGGGTTTACCCGAATATTCTAAGACAAGTCTTGTATAATCGAAGGCTCTGGCGAAAAGAGTTCGAATGCTTTTTGTCGGGATCAAAGTAGCATGCTATTTTGACACTTTTCGGAAATTGTTTCGTCAACTTTTTATTTTTTTTCAAAATGAACAAATCTCTCGTTTTGGCAGCCATCGTTGCTGCTGTTGCTCTTGCTGCTTGTGGTAAAAAAGAAGAAGCTGCTGCTCCTGCTCCCGCTGTTGAAGCTCCTGCTGCTGCTCCAGCACCAGCTGCTGCTCCAGCACCCGCTGAAGCTCCTGCTGCTGCTCCAGCACCCGCTGCTGAAGCTCCTGCTGCTGCTCCAGCTGCTGAGCCTGCTAAGAAGTAATCTCTTTTCGCAGAGACAAAAAAACCACCCTCGGGTGGTTTTTTTATGTCCTCTTAGTGCATTAGGGTGTTAGGCCAAAGGTACGAAGCTCGGTAATTTCGTGTTTGTAGGTTCTGCCGGATATTTTTTCCAGATATTCGCTACGAATAACATTACGCAAATAGGGCGCAAACCAGCGTGTTTCAGTTACTTTTCCGGCCCACTGGTACTCAGCACTGGTGCCATTGTTCCAGCCGTTGGATTCTATTTTGAGTGCCCAGAAAGTGCCTGCCGGTACTGTGACCATTTCCCAACCCAAAACTTTGGATTCGAGCCCGTCAAATACAATTTTGACATCAGACGCAGTGCTCCAGGTCATTTCTACGCGCTGTTTCCAGCTTTTCCCTTTGCTTAACGGAAACGAAAAATGCGGGTAATAGGGTCGATTAAGGTGCAGGTATTTATTATTACCTTCTTCGCGTGTTTTGTTGAAATTGCTGTTACGAAACACGGTTGTGACGAACGTACCAAAGCCCTCGGTACCGGTGAGGCGGTAGCCGTTGTCGTCAATCTTGATGAGCTCTTCAGAAATAACGTCAATTAATTTACCGTTACCACCGTCAAGCTTGTTGTAAACCCAGTAGTCGCCTAATTTAAAATTAGGCTTATCTACATAGGGCGGTAAATCCTGACCCCATGATCCGCTTGCAACAAAAAAAAGTGCAATTCCTATAAGTTTTAAATGTTGCAAACGCATCATGTTTTTCCTAACCTAATTAATTAGCAGATTTCAAATAGTTAGTGGCTTCAATATGGCCGGGGAACAAGTCAACAACTTTGGCAAACATTTTCTTGGCTTCGGCCTTGTTGCCATTAGCTGCATTTGCACGGGCGCCATACACCAGAATGGACACGTCGGTTGGGTAGTAGGGGGACACTTCAGCCGCTTTTTTAGCAAGGTCTTTCCATTGCGAAGTTTTCCACTGACTGAACATGATGTTAGTTTGAGCAGTGTAATCCATGCTGTTGAGCTTCAGAATTTGCTGCGCTGTGGCAATGGTGTCAGGATAGTGTTGTTGCGCCATTTGCTGGTTCATGATGCCAGTTAATGCAGGAATTGACTTTGGATTGATGGCCAACACTTTTTTGTAGCGTGCTTCTGCATCTGCAAATTTGCCTTGAATGGCGGTCAAGTATGCTGCACGCAGGCTGGACAGTTCGGTATTTTGACCTTCAATTTGTGCTTGGGCGTCGGCAAATTTACCGGCAGCTTCGAGTTTGTAAGATTCGATCCAGGCGCTGTTTTGTGCTTGTGCCAAGGCAGTAAAACCAAGGGCTACAGCAGCCACGGAGAGACGAAGCTTTGTGTTGAAATTCATAAAAAATACCTAATTAAGTTATGGGGATTCCTTTATAGCACTTTTTTGTGACTTTTCAACGTTGCACAAACCATAGTATTGGGCTGATTTTTTAAATTGAGGGACTTAAAATAGCACAATATTTCAATTACGTTATTTATAAATATCTAACCATCATGACCCAGGCTGGCTCAACAAGTTCTCCCACTGAAAAACGCATTGTTCTGGTCGTGGACGATACACCTGACAATTTGTCTTTGATGAGTGGGCTACTTAAAGACGAGTACAAGGTCAAAGTGGCTACTGGCGGAGAGCGCGCACTTAAAATTGCCCAAACCGATCCGCCGCCGCAGCTCATTTTGTTGGACATTATGATGCCGGAAATGGATGGCTTTGAGGTGATTCGGCGCTTGAAAAACGACCCCAAAACGCAATCGATTCCAGTCATATTTTTATCTGCCAAAGCATTGCCCGAAGACCGGCAAAAAGGGATAGATTTGGGGGCGGTGGATTACATTACCAAACCGATTGACCCGATGATGATTCTGGATCGGGTTAAAGCCCATATTTTGTAGGGGGTGATACGTCATGCGCTTATTCTTCATTGCTCTTTTGGCTGGGGTAAGTGCATATGCCGCACCACCATTGCCCCAGCGTGATCTAACGGTTGAGCTGCGGCAAATGGAAGAAACCTATGGCGAGCCCTCTGGGTATACGGTAAGTTCCCACTCTGGTTCGGGCTTGTCAGCGTTGTCTTACCAAAAAATTATGGTACGTAACGGAGAAAAGGCTTCAGTAAAAATGGCACAGTCCACACCCAAGCAGTGGGTGCAGTCGGTGAGTGGTGCTAGTAGTACTACCAGCAATACCATGTATGGAGCTACTAACATGCTGGAATGGTTGCAATCGGGTTACTCCATTACGGTGTTGCCGCGATGGACAGGTTCCGATGATCCAGCCACTGTAGAATTTGAAGTGGAGCAAAAAGACCTGCAAACCCATAACAACGCAGATATGCCGACTCAGGCGCGCAGACAATTTTCCAGCACGATCACGGCTCCATTGGCGCAGTGGGTCACTATTTCTTCCGCGGGGGAAGTGCCTAAAGCAGGTGTCTACAGCACCAGTTCCGCCAACAAAGCCAACCGACAGGCCTTACAGATACGGGTGCTGGCGCCCTGAACCCCGTCGTCGATTATTGCAGGCTAGCCAGAGCCTCTGCAATAGCGGGTTTTAAATGGTCTTGGACTTGAACCAAATTTTTTTCCAATGTGGCAAGTCCGGCAACACCCGATTTGCGTAAAAATGCAATGCTTTGCCCAGCGTCTTTGGGTGAATCGAACCCCAAGCTTTGCAGTAGTAGATCGCCTTTGGCCGACACCAGCTTAAAGTAAAACAAACCGTCTGTTTCACGGTATTGTTTAAAACAGGCGGGTGCAAGCTTCGCCTCAGGGGTGGTGCTTGCTGATGTGGTTTGTTTGAGTCGGCGCAGACCCACTGCGTCGCGCAGTGTAATCATTAACGGTGTGGCAATAGCACGCGCCTTGCGTGCGCCTTCCAGCAACAAGGCTTCTACCTGTTCGGGGTGGTCCATCAGCCGTTGGTAAGTTTGGCGCATAGGTGCAATTTCACGGTCTATGCGTTCAAACAATAGGTCTTTTGCATCGCCCCAACTGATGCCTGCGGCATAGGCCTGCCGTAAGGCGGCAGTTTCTTCTGCGCTGGCAAAGGCTTGGTAGATGTCAAACAGTGCGGAGCCTTCGGTGGCTTTGGCCTCACCCGGTGCCCGTGAATCGGTCACAATGCCGGCAATCAGTTTTTTAAGTTGCTCGCGTGGGGCAAAGAGCGGTATGGTGTTGTCGTAGCTCTTGCTCATTTTGCGCCCATCCAAGCCGGGTAGGGTCGCAACGGTGGCTTCTATCTCGGCTTGTGGCAGGGCAAAATGTTCACCGTAACGGTGGTTAAAGCTGCTGGCCATGTCGCGCGCCATTTCTATGTGCTGAATCTGGTCGCGACCTACCGGCACTTTGTCTGCGTTAAAAAGCAGAATATCGGCACCCATTAGCACCGGGTACATAAAGAGTCCGGCGCTAACGTCACTGTCGGGGTCAATACCACTGGCGTTGTTTTTATCCACCATCGCCTTGTAGGCGTGGGCACGGTTAAGTATGCCTTTACCCGTGACGCACGTTAAAAACCAGGTGAGTTCTGGTATCTCAGGAATATCAGACTGGCGGTAGAACACTACTTTTTGAGGGTCTAGGCCGGCAGCCAGCCAGCTGGCCGCAATTTCCAATGTGGAGCGTTGCACACGGTTGGGATCGCCAATTTTGATGAGAGCGTGGTAGTCGGCCAGAAAGTAAAAACTCTCAACCCCGTGCTGCAGACTGGCACGCACCGCAGGGCGAATGGAGCCTACATAGTTGCCCAAGTGGGGTGTGCCTGAGGTGGTAATGCCGGTTAAAAAACGAACAGGTTTCATGGTTAAAGTAGGTGTTTAAGTAACTAACCAGGCAAAGGGCGTTAGCAAAATATTGAGCAGACCGTAGGTCAGTGCCATTACGGGTTGCAGCCAATATGTGCTGACCAAACCTAGCAGTACCAAGCCCAACACAATAAAAAAGCCCCAAGGCTCAATGCGCGAAACCAGCATTGCCTGCCGGTAAGGCAGCAAACCCACCAGTATCCGACCACCGTCCAGCGGTGGCAAAGGAAACAGGTTAAAGGCGAACATTACCACATTCACCAATACGCCACCCTGGCACATTTTAAGAAAAAACAGTTCCGATACGCCCATGCCCTGTAGTATGAACAGTGCTGCACCCCATAAAAAAGCCTGGATCAGATTGGCACCCGGACCCGCCAAGGCTACCCACACCATGTCGCGCTTGGGGTTTTTGAGTAAATCAAACCTTACCGGTACCGGTTTGGCATAACCGAACAAAAATGCGCCAGAGGTGGCAAAGTACAACAACAAAGGCATCAGCACCGTGCCCACGGGGTCAATGTGCCTTACAGGGTTGAGTGTTACTCTGCCCATCATCCATGCAGTGTTGTCGCCAAAATGGCGCGCTGCATAGCCATGTGCAGCTTCGTGCACGGTGATGGCAAAAATAACCGGTAGCGCATAGATGGCTACGGTTTGAATAAGATGTGCATAGTCCACAGTAGGGGGTCTTTTTGGTAAGGTAACAGGGGTGAACTATAAGCCCAACTTGCCGAGGGATCCGCGTCCTTCACGCAGAACAATCGGTTCTTCTTGACTCAGATCAATCACCGATGTTGGCTCTAATGGGCAGGCTCCGGCATCGATAATGGCGGCCAGTTGCGGCTCAAATAAAGCGCGAATGTCTTGCGCGTCATTCAAGGGCATGCTCTCACCTGGCGGAATCAGGGTACTGGCCAACAGGGGCGCTGCGTGTTGTTCCAGCAAAGCCTGCAAAACTGTGTGCTCTGGTACCCGCAAACCAATAGTTTTGCGCGAGGGATGGCTTACGCGCCGGGGCACCTCTTTACTGGCTTCTAATATAAAAGTGTAGGGGCCGGGGGTGGCAGATTTGAGCAGGCGGTATTGGCGGTTGTCTACGCGGGCATAGTTGGCAAGTTCGCTTAGGTCGCGGCACAGCAATGTCAGGTGGTGCTTGTCGTCAATACCGCGGATGCGGCGCAGTTTGTCAGCCGCTGACTTGTCGTCCAAATGGCACACCAGCGCATAGCTGGAGTCGGTGGGTACCGCCAATACACCTCCCTTACCCAAAAGGGCTACCGCTTGTTTTAAAAGCCGAATTTGTGGGTTGTCGGGGTGTACTTCAAAAAACTGAGCCATACAACGTTGCGCCGCGAGTCTATTGAATGCGGTGGGTTAACAGCTCCCACACTGGCGTGAGTTCACCGGGCAGGTAGGGCAGGCTACCGAGCTCGGTGTGGCTCTCATCCGGGCTATGAAAATCGCTGCCACGCGATGCAGCAAGACCAAATTCTTTGGCAGTTGCTGTATAGGTTACAAATTCGGCGACGGTATGGCTGCCAGTGATCACTTCCACGGCTTGTCCGCCATGGCCTTTGAACTCGGTAAACAGCGCAAATTCTTCGTTGGCGCTAAACTTGTAGCGTGCCGGGTGCGCGATTACCGCTATGCCACCGGCTTGGTGAATCCAGTGAAGCGCGTCTTTAAGGCGTGCCCAGCGGTGCGGTACAAAGCCGGGTTTGCCTTCGGTCAGGTATTTTCGAAAAACCTCGTGGGTTTCCTTGCAAACACCACTTTCCACCAGAAATCGGGCAAAGTGGGTGCGTGAAACCAAGTCTGGATTACCTACAAATTTGAGTGCGCCCTCAAATGCGCTATGAATTCCGACCTTTGCCAAGCCTTCTGCCATTTCGCGCGCGCGCTGTTCGCGGCCGTTGCGGGTTTGGCGTAAACCTTCTATTAACCCGGGGTGATCGGGGTCAAACCCAAGCCCCACAATGTGTACCGTTTGCTCTAGAAAGGTCACTGATATTTCGGTGCCCGTGAGGTAATGCATGCCGAGCGCGCGTGCCGCCGCCGCCGCACGTTTTTGTCCACCCACTTCGTCGTGGTCGGTGAGAGACCAGAGCTCTACGCCATTATTAAATGCACGTTGGGCTAAATCTTCGGGTGTGAGAGTGCCATCTGACACGGTAGAGTGGCAGTGCAGGTCGGCGTTAAGAATTGTTTTCACATGCGTATTTTAGTGTGTTCTTTCAAAAATCGGGTGGTGCATTGAACGTAATCCTGTTGCCATGGGCGGGATGCGTCAATTGCAGCACCGTGGCGTGCAAGTGTAGGCGTGGGCTGAGGGCCTCTATGTGACTTGGCGCATAGAGTGCATCACCCAAAATTGGGTGACCCAAGGCCTGTAAATGGACCCGTAATTGGTGGTTACGCCCGGTGATGGGTTCGAGTTCAAGCCTAGAAACACCACGCTGCGGGTCGGTGTTAATGCATCGCCAGCGTGTCAGGCTGGGTTTTCCGTACACGGGGTCAATGATGCGTAAGGGGCGGCGCGGCCAGTCGGCGGCAATGGCTAAGTTAATTTCCTGCCAAGTGTCCCGCACAGGGAGTACACCCGCTACTTCAGCGGTATAGCGTTTGTGTATCTGCCGCTGCGTAAAAGCATGGTTGATGGTTTGTTGGGCATGCAGTCCCCGCGCCATGACCATCAGGCCTGAGGTGGCCATGTCTAGCCTGTGCACTATCAGAGCATCAGGAAAAAGTTGTTGCACCCGGCTGCTGACACAATCCTGTTTGTCAGCCCCGCGGCCTGGCACCGACAGCAAACCAGAGGGCTTGTTAACTACCACCATCGCATCATCGGCATACACCCATTGCAGCGCAGCAATGGATGCTTCAGCCGTGGTTCGCATCCTGCTCGGTCAAAAGGCGTTGCAAGGTTTCGCACATTTCATTCACATCGTTCGGCTTGTATATCAGGGCGCTGGCTCCCTCAAACATCGCGCTTTGTTCCATTTCAGGGGTGACATAGCCCGACGCCAATGCCACGGGCAGGCTAGGGCGTATGATTTTGGCTTGCCGCAGCAGGTCTATGCCACTGTAGCCGGGCATGTTGTAGTCGGTTACCAGCAGATCAAAAGCAAATGGATTTGCGGCTAGCACATCCTGTGCTTCGTGCGGGTCATTAAAGGCAGTAACTACAAAACCCTTGCGGGTGAGTGCGCGCACGATCAAAAATACCAACGCTTGGTCGTCATCTACGTACATCACCCGCTTACCTTTGCCTTGAATTTGTTGGGTGACTACGGGTTCTAGAATCGTGGCCGCAGGTTTTTCGAGGGTGGTTGGAAAGTAGAGCGTAAAGACACTGCCTTTACCCAAGGTGCTTTGCACATCAATGCTGCCTTGGTGCGTTTGCATAATACCGTGCACCACAGACAAACCCAAGCCTGTGCCTTGGCCTACTTGGCGCGTGGTGAAGAAAGGCTCAAAAATACGCTCCAGCGTGCTGGGTGACATGCCGCTACCGGTATCACTGACTTTGACCGTTACAAAACGCCCCGGGCTGAG
>CALPVM020000081.1 GCA_943327015.2 Akkermansia muciniphila | reverse complement strand
TTTTTACGTGCCATTGGCCCTGAGCCATGGAAAGCGGCTTACGTGCAACCCAGTCGTCGCCCGAAAGATGGCCGCTATGGCGAGAACCCGAACCGCCTGCAACACTACTACCAATACCAAGTAGTGCTCAAACCCGCACCCAGTAATATTTTGGAGCTGTATTTGGGCTCTCTCGAAGCATTGGGATTTGATCTGAAAAAAAACGATATCCGTTTTGTAGAAGACGATTGGGAAAACCCTACGCTCGGTGCCTGGGGTTTGGGCTGGGAGGTTTGGCTCAATGGCATGGAAGTTACGCAGTTTACGTACTTTCAGCAGGTGGGTGGCATTGACTGTAAACCTATTACTGGTGAGATTACCTACGGCCTTGAGCGTTTGGCCATGTACCTGCAGGGGGTAGACAATGTATACAACCTGCAATGGACGCAGGGCTTGAGCTATGGCGATGTGTACAAACAAAACGAGGTTGAGCAATCTACCTACAACTTTGAACACAGCGATGCGGACTTTTTATTTACGGCGTTTGGTGCCCATGAAAAGCAGGCCAAACACTTGATGGAGCAGCAGCTGGCCTTGCCCGCCTACGAGCAGGTGCTGAAATGCGCACATAGCTTTAACCTGTTAGATGCACGCGGAACCATTAGTGTGACCGAGCGTGCTGCCTACATTGGGCGCATTCGTAATCTGGCACGCAGTGTGGCGCAAAGCTATTTTGACAGCCGCGAGCGATTGGGTTTCCCGATGGCGCCCCGCGAGTGGGTGGCTGAGATGACAAAGAAAACGGCGTAATAACAACCATGACAACCGAAAATTTACTCGTAGAACTGTTGGTCGAAGAGCTCCCACCCAAAGCCCTGAAAAAACTGGGCGCTGCGTTTGCAGGCACCTTGGTAGAGGTGCTGCGCGCGCAGGGTTTGGTAGATGCCGCTGCTAGCACGACCCATTTTGCATCGCCCCGCCGCCTGGGTGTGCACTTGACGCAGGTGGCCAGCAAAGCGCCTGACAAAGCGGTAGCGCAAAAGCTGATGCCGGTCAGCGTAGGTTTGAATGCCCAAGGCCAGCCTACGCCAGCTTTACTCAAAAAACTACAAGCTTTGGGCCTGGATGCGTCTGCAGTGGCAGATTTAACAACCGAATCCGATGGTAAAGCCCAAGTACTATTTGTACAGACTAAAGTGGCTGGAGCCACCTTGGTGCAGGGTTTGCAAAAAGCGCTGGACGAAGCAATTGCCAAGCTGCCTATTCCTAAAGTCATGACCTACCAGTTGGAGTCAGGTTGTGCATTGCCGGGCTGGAGTAGTGTGAGTTTTGTGCGCCCAGCGCATGGTTTGATAGCGTTGCATGGCGCTAGCATTGTGCCGGTGAGTGCGCTCGGTCTGCAGGCAGGCAGTACCACACTGGGTCATCGTTTTGAGGCCAAGGTGTCTCCAGTCTCAATTGCCCATGCTGATCATTACGCAACAACGCTTGAGCGTGATGGTGCAGTAATAGCCAGCTTTGATGCCCGCCGGGCTGCCATTGTTAGCCAACTGCATGCCGCTGCTGCCAAAGTGGGTAATGGCGTGCGGCCGATTGAAGACGATGCTTTGCTCGATGAAGTATGCGGATTGGTAGAGCGCCCCAATGTGCTCATTTGTGCTTTTGAGCGTGAGTTTTTGGATGTGCCGCAAGAGTGCCTGATTTTGACCATGAAGGCCAATCAAAAGTACTTTCCGCTTCTTGATGCTGCAGGTAAGTTAACGCATCAATTTTTGGTGGTGAGTAACATCAGCCCCGCAGATACCACTGCGGTGGTAGGGGGCAATGAACGTGTGGTACGCCCCCGTTTGGCGGATGCCAAATTCTTCTTCGACCAAGACCGTAAAAAAACCTTGGCTTCGCGGGTGGATGGTTTGGATAAAGTGGTTTACCACAACAAACTCGGCTCACAGGGTGCACGCATGGAGCGCGTGCGCCAGATTACGGCTGCCATTACGTCGTTGGCTAACTTAGCGGTTGATACGCCTGCGCAGTTATTTGTAGAGTCGGTGGATACAGCAGCACGCTTGGCTAAAACCGATTTGCTTACCGATATGGTGGGCGAGTTTCCAGAGTTGCAGGGCATTATGGGCGGCTACTATGCCCGGCATGATGGCTTGGGTGAGACTGTGGCGCTAGCTATAGAAGACCATTACCAACCGCGCTTTGCCGGTGACGAATTGCCGCGCAATACGGCGGGTTTGGTAGTCGCACTGGCAGATAAGCTCGAAACCTTGGTGGGTATGTTTGGTATTGGAAACTTGCCAACCGGTGACAAAGACCCGTTTGCTCTGCGCCGCCACGCTTTAGGCGTGATTCGTATGCTGGTTGAAAAAGACCTGCCACTGGATTTGCCAACATTGGTGAATGCTGCCTTGCCTGCGTTTGGAGACAAAATCAACGATCCGTCCCAGGCCTTGCTGGACTTTGTGTTTGATCGCTTTGCCCATCAGCTGCGAGAACAAGGCTACAGTGCACAAGAGGTGGATGCCGTATTGGCATTGCGTCCCGCGCGGTTGGGCGATGTACCCAAACGTCTGCTGGCAGTGCGAGCTTTTGCCGCCTTGCCCGAAAGCCCTGCGCTTGCTGCTGCCAACAAGCGTATTGGCAACATCTTGAAAAAGACGGATGACGTAGATGCCCACGTAAGCCAGGTTTTGTTGCAAGAGCCCGCAGAAGTAGCCTTGTTTGCTGCCATGCAAACGGTATTGCCGCAAGCACAAACCCAATGGCAAGCGGGCGACTACACAGCGTCGTTGCAATCGCTGGCTGCATTGCGCCAACCGGTGGATGCTTTTTTTGAGAGCGTGATGGTCAATGCCGAAGCCATGGATTTGCGCTTAAACCGTTTGGGTTTGCTCAAAAGCTTGCACATTGCCATGAACCGGGTAGCCGATTTATCTAAACTGGCGAGCTAATATGAAACTTTGTATTCTGGACCGCGATGGCACCATCAATGAAGACAGTGCCGAGTTCGTTAAATCGCCTAACGAGTGGATGCCATTGCCCGGAGCATTGGAAGCCATTGCTAAGCTTAACCACGCTGGTTGGCATGTGGTGGTTGCTACCAACCAGTCGGGTTTGGGGCGTGGTTTGTTTGATGTGGCGGCGTTGAATGCGATGCACGCCAAAATGCACAGCATGCTAGCCGCCGTGGGTGGGCGGGTCGATGCCATTTTTTATTGCCCGCACGCGCCGGACGATGCCTGTCACTGTCGCAAACCGAGTCCGGGTTTGTTTGAGCAGATTGCAGAGCGCTATGGCGTCGATTTAAAGGGCATGCCTACGGTGGGCGATTCTGCGCGTGATTTGCAAGCCGGTGTGGCGGTGGGGGCTGAGCCACACTTGGTGTTAACCGGCAAAGGCGAACCGTACCGCAACCAACCATTGAGCGATAAATTTCCAACCCATACCCAAGTGCACGACGACCTGATGGCATTTGCCAATTTTTTAGTGGGGCGTGATTGAGCGCACTAAGCTATATCCACCCCCGCGCAAACCAACAGGTGCAATGGGGTGCGGTAACGTTAGGTTATTTTTTGGAGCGTGCACAACGTCGCTCCATCGGATTGATGGTCAGTAGCGAAGGTTTGGTAGTGCGCATGCCCTTGCGTGCCAGTTTGCGAGACGTGGATGCGGCCTTGCTTGAAAAGTCTCGCTGGATTCTGAAAAAACTGCAAGAAACGCAACAACGTGCACATCTCCAACAAGCTGCCCGCATGGAGTGGCGTGATGGTGCATTGCTCCCTTATTTAGGGCAGCAGCTCCTGCTAAAACTGCAACCGGTTGCTGCTTTGCGTCGTCAAAGTGCAATTTTGCAGGCCGGTAGAGAAGCAGAAGCCACGCTTATGCTGCAGATTGCCGTCCCTCTGCTGGCACAGGAGCAGCATATCAAAGTGCCGGTGCAGCAGTGGTTTATGCAGCAGGCGCAAAACCATTTCAGGCAACGGCTGGACCATTTTGCCCCGATGTTGCAAGTGCGCTGGACGCGCTTAGGGTTAAGCAACGCAGCAACCCGTTGGGGCAGTGCCAAAACGGATGGTTCTATTCGCCTCAATTGGCGACTCATGCATTTTCAACCAGCGGTGCTGGACTATGTGGTGGTGCACGAACTAAGCCACCTGCGCGAGATGAACCACAGCCCCCGTTTTTGGAGCACAGTGGAAAGCGTGATTCCTGACTATGCCCGTTTGCGCAAGCAACTCAAAGAATCAAACGCTCCGGCATGGTAGCCGGTAAAGCAAACCGGTAGATGCCATCTGTGCCGAGGGTGCGTTGCACATCGCCTTTAAACCAGAGCCAATGCAAGTGGGCAATAGATTCGCCCATGGCAAAAGTGGTTTGATGAGCATCCAGCGGGCGTGTAAATAGAACTTTCAGCACATCGGCAGCACTCGCGGGCTGCTTGGTGCAGGCTTGTAACACCTCAGCCAGCCGGTCACGGTGGTGGCTATGTAATTGCTCTATGCGAGCGTGCAGACCGCGAAACGGTTTGCCATGTGCAGGTAGCGTCAGGGTGTTGGCTGGGTGATCCAGGAACTTATCAATCGAATCCAAAAAAAGCGCCAGCGAGTTGGCCTCAGGTTCTTGTTCGTACACACTGACATTGGTCGAGATTTTGGGTAGCATCATGTCGCCACCAATTAGCAATTGCAACCCATCGCAGTACAGCGCTATGTGCTCGGGAGCATGGCCGTAGCCGCTGATGCAGCGCCATTTTTGTGCACCAATGTTAAAAGTCATGCCATCGAGCATACGGTGGTAGCGGTTCGGCATGGCGGGCACCATGGATACAAAGTAACGTGTGCGTGCACGAATCTGGGTCAATATCTCGGGGTCTTGCAGGCCATGTTGGGCAAAAAAGTCTGCGCCACCATCACCGGCAAACGCGGTAGGTGCGTTGGAGCCGGCCCGCGCAACCTGGTAGTCGGTGCCGCTCATCCACAGCGGCGCGCTCCAGCGCTGACATAACCAGTCGGCTAAGCCTACGTGGTCGGGGTGCATGTGGGTCACAATCACCCGCAAAACGGGTAGACCCTCAAGCTCATTTTCAAAAATTGATTCCCATTGGGCAATCGCTTCATGTTTATGAATGCAGCAGTCCACAATGCTCCAGCCCTGCACGCTTCCCTCGGGAGTGTGCATAATATCTCGCAGAAGCCACAGGTTAATATGGTTTAACGCAAACGGCAGTGACATCCGGATCCACTTGATGCCGGGCATAACTTCCAGACAGCGCCCACGTTCGGGCAGGCGGTCGCCAAATGGATAATCGAGGGCAAGTTCTAAATCGTTGTTCATACGGGCTACTTTTGTTTCATAATTGACGTTTACGTAAACGTCAATTGGATTGTGGCTATTGTAGGCAATCTAGGAGTTTCTTGCCGGCATGACTACCACCTATAGCATTAGTGATTTAGCGCGTGAGTTTGATCTCACCACCCGAGCCATTCGATTTTATGAAGACCTCGGTTTGCTCCAGCCCGAGCGCGGCGGTGCTGGTGGGCGTGTTCGCGTTTACAGTGGTCGGGATCGCACCCGTCTAAAGCTGACATTGCGCGCAAAGCGTCTGGGTTTGAGCCTAACCGAAGCCAAAGAAATTATTGACATGTACGACAGCCCGCGTGACACGGGTGCGCAACTCCACCGTTTTTTGGAGGTGTTGGACAAACACCAACAACACATTGAAGCACAAATGGCTGAATTGCAGGCCAATCTGGACGAAATCAAAGTGCACCAACGCGATGCCCGTGCACTGCTCAATCAACATTGCTATGCAGTAACATAAACCCATCAGGAGACCAGCATGAACCTACCCGGACTGAACTTCCAACTTGGAGAAGACATTGACGCCCTGCGCGATGCAGTGCATGCATTTGCCCAAGCCGAGATTGCCCCGCGTGCAGCGGAGATTGACCGCAACGACCAGTTCCCTATGGATTTGTGGCCCAAACTAGGAGCTTTGGGTGTGTTGGGCATTACGGTGGGCGAGGAGTATGGCGGCGCCAATATGGGCTATTTGGCACACATGGTGGCAATGGAAGAAATATCGCGTGCCAGTGCCTCGGTTGCCTTGAGTTATGGCGCGCACAGCAATTTGTGTGTGAACCAAATTAAACGCAACGGAACTGCAGAACAACGCGCCAAATACCTGCCCAAACTCATAACCGGCGAGCACATTGGTGCGCTTGCCATGAGTGAGCCCGGTGCCGGCAGCGACGTGCTCAGCATGAAGCTGCGGGCCGAAGACAAAGGCGGCTACTACCTGCTGAATGGCACTAAAATGTGGATTACCAATGGGCCGGACGCTGACACGCTGGTGGTCTATGCCAAAACCGAGCCTGAATTGGGTGCAAGGGGTGTTACTGCGTTTTTGATTGAAAAAACCATGCCCGGCTTCAGCGTGGCACAAAAGTTGGACAAACTGGGCATGCGCGGCAGCCATACCGGTGAGCTGGTGTTCAATAATGTAGAAGTCCCGCTAAGCCATGTGCTGGGTGGTATTAACAATGGCGCCAAAGTGCTGATGAGTGGCTTGGATTATGAGCGTGCAGTACTCACGGGTGGGCCTTTAGGCATTATGCAAGCGGTGATGGACAATGTGGTTCCGTACATACACGACCGCAAACAGTTTGGCCAAAGTATTGGCGAGTTCCAGTTAATTCAAGGCAAAGTGGCCGATTTGTACACGGTTTTACAAGCTGGCAGGTCTTTTGCTTATACAGTTGCCAAAAATCTGGACTTGCTGGGTGCCGAGCACGTGCGCCAGGTACGTAAAGATTGCGCTTCTGTTATTTTGTGGTGTGCCGAAAAAGCCACCTGGATGGCGGGGGAGGGCGTGCAGATATTTGGTGGCAATGGTTACATTAACGAGTATCCGCTGGGAAGATTGTGGCGAGATGCCAAACTGTATGAAATCGGCGCGGGCACCAGCGAAATTCGTCGCATGCTCATAGGTCGAGAACTGTTTTCTGAAACGATGGGTGTATGACTGACACAAACCTGCTGTTTAACAGCAACCGGGCCTGGGCGACAGACATGGAAAAACATCGCCCCGGTTTTTTTACCAAGCTCACCGAGCAGCAAACGCCCAAATACATGTGGATTGGTTGCTCCGACAGCCGGGTGCCGGCCAATGAAATAGTAGGTCTTGACCCCGGCGAGATTTTTGTTCATCGCAATATTGCCAACGTGGTGGTTCATTCCGATTTAAACGCCATGTCTACCATTCAGTTTGCGGTAGACCGGTTGCATGTCAAACATGTGATGGTGGTTGGGCATTACGGTTGCAGTGGGGTACAGGCGGTACTGGAGGACGCGCGTCTGGGTCTGGCTGACAACTGGCTGCGCCATATTCACCATGTGCGCGAGCGCCATAGCTTGTTGCTGGATGCTCTACCAGAAAGTACTCGCCTCGATGCACTCTGTGAGCTCAACGTTATCGAGCAGGTGATGAATGTGGCAAAAAGTACCGTTTTTCAGGATGCCTGGGCGCGATCGCAAGACCTGACCTTGCATGGTTGGGTGTATGGTTTGCACGATGGTTTGCTGCAGGATTTGCACGTGACGGTCACTAATCCTGCAGAACTGGATGCACTCTATCGCAATGCCGTAGCCGGCGTGAGCGTATCGAACCGTCGATAAATATTATTCTTACAAAAGGAAAACCATATGTTTCCCAGTCGTTTAGACTCTCCGCTGGCCTATGACATCGCCAAGGCGATGATGGACGGCTTTAATCGCCATTACAAGCTTTTTCGTACAGAGTCCGGCCGCGCCAAGCACCGTTTTGAAACAGCAGACTGGCACGGCCAGCAGCGTGCCCAGCGGGAGCGTATTGAGTTTTATGACTTGCGCGTGAAAGAATGCTCTTTAAGACTGGAGCGCGAATTCAAAGCGGCAGAGCAACCCATGGAAGTTTGGCAGCAAATCAAGCTGCATTACATAGGCTTGCTGGTAGACCACCACCAGCCGGAACTGGCCGAAACATTTTTTAATTCAGTCACCACCAAAATCCTGCACCGCAGTTATTTTCAGAACGACTTTATTTTTGTGCGGCCTGCTGTCAGCACAGAATATATTGAGAACGGCGAGTCGCGCGAGCGTCCCACTATCCGGTCTTATTACCCGACGCGCGAATGCATGCAGCACGTCATTACTCAGCTTGTGCAGGACTTTGATTTGCGCTGCCCGTTTGATAATCTGGAGCAGGATGCCGGCATGGTGTCCAACGTTATGTTGCAGCAGCTTGGCGATGCAAAGTTACGGTCAAATTTTCAGATACAGGTTCTGAGCGGCTTATTCTTACGTAACAAAGGTGCCTATGTGGTGGGTAAACTGATCAACGGTTTTTATGAGTTTCCGTTTGCATTGCCCATTTTGCATAACGCAGCCGGTAAACTGGAAATTGATGCCGCCTTGTTTGGCGAAGACGATTTGCTCATGTTGTTCAGCTTTGCCCGTGCCTACTTTATGGTGGACATGGAAATACCCTCTGCCTACGTGCAGTTTTTGCGCAGCATGATGCCACGCAAACCACGTAACGAAATTTATAACGCACTCGGTTTGGCCAAGCAGGGCAAAACCTTGTTTTACCGCGACTTTTTGCAGCACCAACGGCTATCTACCGATAAGTTTCGCATTGCCCCGGGTATCAAGGGCATGGTGATGCTGGTGTTCGACTTGCCGTCTTTTCCATATGTGTTCAAGG
>CALPVM020000080.1 GCA_943327015.2 Akkermansia muciniphila | reverse complement strand
GGATAACGCCAAAAGCGTAAGTCATGTAATAGACCCCTTCCAAGGTGGTCGAACCACTTAGTCGTAGCCAGTCGGCAACTCCTACAAAAAACAATAAAGATGTAATCAGTAATGTGATTATTTGTACAGGTTGATAGTTTCGTCTTATCCACTTAAGCATAAAAAACTGCAGAACCGGCGACGACAGCATTAAAGGTATATACAAGCCAAGTACTACCCAGCGGTTGCTTTGGCTGAGCAAAATTAAAATGGGTGAAATGAGTGTAAATAACACCGCTAGGCGCTTACTCCAGACGGATGCTTGTGGAAAAGCAGATAGTGCAGCTGCATAAAGAAGCGATAGCGCAGTCATGCGGGTAGAGAAAATAAGCCAGTTAAACCACTCAATAGATATAAGTGGGTGGGTAACTATAAGGTTGATGTTGCTGAGTGCATACATAAGGCTGGACAAACCAAGCCATAAGTACATGGAGTCTCGTCTCAAAATGATGGCAATTGCCAGACATAAAACACCCAGCAACACACCAAACCAGGTAAGACCATGTACAAAATAGACTTGCCACCACATTCGCCATTGGTAGTTGTCCTTACTAAGGGCGGTTGCATCGCCAACTTTCACCACAGACAGTCCATTTAATTGGCGGGAGGACGCATAAATTTCGAACTCTAGCGTGTTGCTGCCCTCCCTCCAAAGGGACATAGGCGGCGTAAACAGATAAGGGCTGTGCAAACAGCGTATGTTTTCTAGTGCACCGCTCTCACATGCACCCAGTAGTGTGCCGTTTAGGTATACGTTGCCGGACAAACTCATCTTTCGTACATAAATACCTAAGGGTTGCTGAGGTATAGCGGGTAAATTCAGTTTTAAGCGGTAGCGCACCCTGTCGCCTGAAGGGTTAAATTCATTCCGCAGCAAACTGTGGGGTAAATCAACGCTGTGTTCCCCTGCCTTGCTAATGAGGGTGGCATGTTGCACCAGTGTGAAGTTCGGTTCTGCTGAATCGGCTTTTGCTGTGCTTATGCACAGCAGCCATAAATGTAGTAAAGCGATAATTAATACCCGGAGCGGGGCATTGATCATGTGGGGCATCATGCTTAATGTGACGCTGGTACTTCAGCAGGTACGTAGGGTAAGTACACGGTAAAGGTGCTGCCTTCCCCCAGGGTGGTTTGCACTTCAATACTGCCTTGGTGTTTTTCAATGATATTTTTTACTATGGACAAGCCCATTCCGCTACCTTCGCCCGAGGTGCGGGTGGTAAAAAACGGGTCAAAAATTCGATGCAGTATCTCGTCGGGCATGCCAGGGCCATTGTCTGAAACTTTGATTTCGATGTGCTTATCTACGGTTCGCAATGCTACCTCGAGCCGACCATTTTGCTGTACCGCTTGTAAGGCATTCATGATTAAATGCGTCCAAACCTGTCGCAGTGCAATATGGTCGGCATACAGAGGCTCACACAGGTGGTAGGTGCGAATCAGCTGCACACTGTGCATTTGACCCTGAAAGCCGAACAGCACCTTGTCAATGCCCTCGTGCACCGGAGCATGCGTCATTTCACTTACCACCTCGTGCCCGGAGAGCGATTTGAGCGCAAACACAATTCGGCTTACTTTTTCTACCGCAAACCGGATGTTGTTGGTGCCATTAATCAGGTCGGCAATGCCGGTTGCTGCCGACAGAATAAAGTCGCTTTGGGGGTGGTTAAACAAGGGCAGGTAGTCTAGTGCAATCTCGTGGGCATGCAGTTTCATCATCAGGCGGGCCATGTGCGGTGCATCTGTTACGTTGGCAGCAGCCAATTTGGCGCCAAGCTGTTTGGTAAGTGCACGTTCCTCGCGCGAACTCAGTGGCTGAGTCTGGTTTTTGCACTGTGTAATAAGCTGCATAAACAAGCGGCGTGGTTCTGCCTGCAGCACATCCATTAATTGAGGCATTTGCGCCAAAAGGGTGGCAAGCGCATCGGATATAAATTCTCCACTCGACTTAACCGCACCAATGGGGGTGTTGATTTCGTGGGCCACATTGCTCACCAGCAAGCCTAAAGAGGCATTTTTTTCAGCCTGAATCAGCTGGGCTTGGGTGTGTTGGAGTTTTTCCAGCGTTTGGTAGGTTATTTGCTCGTTTTTTTCGGCAAAAATTTTGGAGACTTCGGCTTGTTTGCGTGCTTGTTCCGATTCTTGATGTGCAGTTTGCAATTGTGCAATGGCGGTTTGCAGTTCGGCAGTGCGCTCGGCCACTTCGAGTTGCAATTTCATTTCTGAGTTACGGGTGCTTTCAAGCAGAGCAGATTGCGCTGCAAACAGTTGTTGTTGCTGTTGTGCAATTTTAAGTTGGGCTTTTTCGTTGGTTAAGGCCAGCAAAATAATTTGGCACAAGCATTCCATGGCAAACCCGAATGGCAGCAAGCCAATGTGGCCAATAAAGGGTTTGGACATCAAGGCCAAAGACAGGTCTATGAGGCCAGCACCCATTAAAAAACTCAAGCCGGTGATTACCACCACGCGCCGGCGAAAATCAAGCAGGGACTGGGTGAGTATGGCTTGCCATGCCATGCACGCCAAAGAAATCAAGCTGGTTAACTGCACCAAGCGCAGCACGACATACCAGCCTTCTTTACTTTCTACTAAAACAACAGAAATTCCTACCAGCACACACAACGTCTGAACAGTACGCCTAAATTTAAGAAGTTGATGGCTGATGAACGCCGCATAAAACTCGGTGCCGCACAGGCACATAAAGACGAGGGATAAAAGCTCAATGCGCCGGTTCATATCAACACTAAACACCGCAAGGCCGGTATGCCCGTAAATACTGACTGCCAGCGTTCTGAATAAAAGTGACAGCGCTACTACCGTCATGCAAAGGGCAGCAACGCGGTTAAAGCGAATCAGCATTTGCGCTGCGGCACCTATGGCCATAAGGGCGTACCAGCCCACCAGCACCATAATGACATCGCGCTCAAACAGGGTTTCTGCTTGCAATGCTTTGGCGGTGCCGACCATCATGCGCGGAACCTCGAGCCGGATATCGGTAAATCCGATTTGATGGGCATACAGTTGCGTGGCATCGGGCGGCACCGGAATACGCATGGTTTTTTGGTTAACGCACACCGATGTGCCATGCTCGGTATTAAACCTAAAACAAAAATGCGTATAACTTGCAGACACCATGATCTGCTGCATGCCATCGGCATGAGGTGAAGTTGCTTGCGGAATGTTAAACACCAGGGTTACGGGGTAGTCGGGGTCGCCTGCTAGGTCTTTGAAATCGGCTGCGCGCTTGCCTTGCATGGCAAACTGGCTTGTGGGGTTGCAGCGCTGCAACTCAGTGAGGCAATAGGCAACCGGCGTATCGAGCGTAACAACTGCACGCGCAGCCATGGTCGTGCCGGGCAGCGCCATGCAACACCAAAAAAACAGAAAAATTTTGAACCAAGAGCAACTGTTAAGCCGCGTAACTGAATAAAGCACTTTAAAAGCCACAACTATGAGGAATGAACGTTTATATAGATTTTTAAAAGAATCCGCACCCCATGATGATGTGAAGGTATGGCAAAATTTGAATGAATAGAGTTATTTGTCTATTTATTTTGCCGGGTGACATCAACCGCTTGTTTCTTCTTAATTGGAATCTGACCCTATTTTTTCGGTAACGGCTGACATTACACTCCAGCCATCGGGCGAAGTGAGTGCGCTGACAGCAACGCAAATCGGCATTACAGGTACGGCAGATACCCAGCTGGTGGCAACAGGCACCAGCAGCGTGGTAACGGAACTTTGCGACGGGAAGTTTGGATTGATCAGATCACCCAGAAGGTAACGCGGTACAACTTGGCTTACATCAATCACCAGATTTATTCTGGTGATAATGGTCGGGTAGTGGGTTACGATAACGCACATGATGGCCATCATCGCCATTATTTTGGTGTTGTGGAGCCACTAAAGTTTGTTAGTTTCGAAGAAACTGAGGCATGCTTTGAGCAAGCTTGGATAGCACTAAAGGACAGAAAATGAACAAGCTGACCATTAAAACTGCAACGGAAGATAATTTTTTTCAGCGTGGGCGCGAACTTTCCAAAGCTCTAGATCGTTCAGAATCTATAGTTGCGGAGCGTATCGTCAGCTTTGAAGATCCGGTAGAGGTAATTAAGCTCATTACAGAGTCACGTTTGGCCTTGTTCAGGGCAGTCAAGGAGAGTCCTGGTTCTATTACCCAGATATCGCAACGTTTACACCGTGACCGCAGCGCGGTTAAGCGCGATGTTGACGCTTTGGAGCGCGCTGGTTTGGTTTCGATTTCAAACAAAGTGTTGCCTGGCCATGGGCGTATGAAAGAGGTATGTGTTACAGCTCAGAAGGTGAGTGTGCAAGCCATTGTGGCCTAACTGCTGCATCGCTGAGGCCATGATTTGCCTGTTGCCAGGCGATGTATTCTGAACGACGTAATCGGTAGCGCGCGATGCTGCCCTCGTGCAATTGGTGCAGTGCTTCAGAGAGCATCTGTACAAATGCCTCTTGGTCGGCTGCAGTGGCGTATTTGTTGGCCATTTCAGCAATGGTGGCTGGGCAGGGTTGTAGCCGTCCTTTAACTACCGTTTGAACGGACTGAATCAGAACCTCACGGTACTTTATTTTTAGTGGATGGGGTTCGACCATGGTTTGCGTAATGGCCAGATAACGCTGACACGAGCGCTCGTAGGCCCAGACAAATACATCACGCAACAATTCGAAGTGGTTGTTTTCATACACCCCAAGTGTTCCCTCTATATACGCTTTTTCCGGCACATCGATAAATGATAGCGGGCAGAGGTTGTGTTTAAAGAGCGGTATGTTGGCACCGATGCGTGAGACGCGCTTGTTTACATCTTCAAACGGTTGTAGGTAGGGTAGTTGCACCATCAAAAAGAAGGCTTGTTCAAACGGGTCGGGTATGGCATCTGCTTTGTTGAGCAGCAGCATAAAACAATCGTCAATAACCTGTGGTAGCGCCAGTGGATGAAATACGGTGCCCGATATATCTACTGGGCGACGTCGCAGCCGACCGCTGGCTTCCGGGTCACGCATCAAGTCCTGTGACAGCACTGCATGCAGGTTTTTGAATGTAAAGGCATCGAAGCCGACTTCATTGACATCCTCAATCAGCATCTCTATGGCCGCTTTGTGGTTAAGAATCATTTGTGTTTCAATGGTGTCCTTGCCTTGGGCGATCTGGCCAAAATCAATCAGGTTTTGGGTGTCAAGTTGGCTGTAGGTGTTGCCCTCCAGTTTAGATGAAGCCCAGGACAGGTCTACCAGCAGGCGACTTAAAATATCTCGGGCGTAGGTGCCAGCCGGTCTTTCTTGGGCAGAGGTGTTACCCATTTCATGGAGTTCGAGTCGCAATGATTCGGGTAGGTAAAAGGTGGATCCTGGTTGGTAAGACAGCAAAAATTCTCGCTGATAGCCCACGGGCCGTCTGTGCATCAGTGGGCGACGCACCTGTGCACGAATACGTTCACCTTCCGGAGATAGTGGAACATACAGTTCAGCATCGTCTTTTGCTGGCATTCTGTTGTCTACGGCAGGTTTATAGACCCGTGCGATGCTTTCGCCTTCGGTGGTTACGCGCTGCGCTTCGATAAGTTTTTGCAAGCGTCGTTGTAATGTGCGTCGGTTTAGAGGTGCACCTTGACGTCGTACTATCTCTGCTTCAATAGCAAGGATGCTGATGCCATCTGATTGTTCTGAGATAATAGATTCAATCAGTTGGAGTTCTTTGTTCGGCGTCAGGAGCGGCATTGGTTTTGGTTTTGGAGTTGCGATGTGACGCAGATTGTCACACAAGAGTGACAAAGCGCGACATAATTTTGTCGTGATGTAAGCGATGACGTCAGATGAACTTGCAAAAAATCAACCGTGTGGAATGGTGGCAAGTTAATTGGAATCTGACCCCAATTAATATGTAGTAGAAACGGCAGTGGTTGTAAACAGCAGTAAAACTGCTATTTCTGTAACTACTGTGGCTAATCGGCAAACCGGTATGTCGGCCGATTCAGTGGTGAATTCAGTCAATAAGTCAGGTGCAAGTTTGACCACCACTAAAGCTACCTTGAGTTTGCCCGATGGTAGTTTTGCTACTGTTACTGTAGGTGTAACTGCAGAAGGAGTACTGGTGATTCGTGTGCCACAGCAATCTGCCAATGCTGACAATAGTAAGGCTGTTAGCCTGATCGGCATGGTTACTGCCAAGGATGCTTTTGGAATTGCTCCCGAAAGCCTCAAAGGGGTATTGATTCAGACAGAGGGTGCTAAATAAGCATATTACTGCACAGAAGGCTGGCTGGCGCGGGGGCGCTGGTCAGATTCTTATTAGATTGACTACGGTTGGCGGCTGACCTCAATTATCTAGAATTATTGCATCGCAGTAGCCTCGTAAACCAGTGTTACTAACGCATCCACCTGTTGCAGCCAATTTGCTAGCGGTGCTGGAAAAGCTTCATCGGGTACAGCGGCCCAGCGCCTGCGTGCCTGGCGTGCCATGGTGCGCAGTTGCCATGCGGCTTCGTGCGTCATGAGGGTCATTTCTATTTGAACCGCGTCGTCCAGCAGGTCGTCGCCCAGCTTGGCCAATTGGGCTGGAGCTGCGCCTACGCCTGCCAGTGCACGGCGAATTTGTTCGGCGTGACGGGCTAGCAATATCAGTGCGCTGCGGCGTAGCGGTGGGAGTTCTTCTTTTTTCTCGATTTTGAGTGGCCATTGAAGCAGCACGTCATCGATCTGGCAAAGGAGGTCGGTAGCGTTGGGCAGGCGGTTGATGGGGGCGTTGAGCACGTCGCGCTGGGGTTGTAGCAATGCAATAATTTGCATGCTCATGGCTTCTTCAAAGCGGTGCGTGGTCATGCGCAGCAGAACTGACAGGCGAATTTCAGGCGCCATGCGTTCGTAAGCAAACATGGCAGATACCAACTGAGACAGTGACAATATTCGGCCCAAAAGGCTGATGGCTTTGCCCTCCAAATGGCGCGGGTAGCCCGAGCCGTCCAAGTATTCCTGGTGTTCGCCCACGGCGCGCACTACATCGGGGGTAAAGTCACGGGTGCGCTCCAACACCTGGCTGGAAACCAGCGGGTGCGCGTAGAGTTGGCGGCGTTGCTCGCGGTCGAGTTGCTGCTCCGGTTGTTGCAAAATGGGGTCGACATGCAGCATGCCGATGTCGTGCATCAAACCGGCGGCCACAGCAGTGTCGAGGTCGTAGCGTGATTTTAAAGGGCTTTGCGCAAGCCAACCTGCAGTAATGGCACTGCGAATCAGGTGTTGGTAAACGCCTGTGCGCACGTCTTGCGCCACAGTGAGCTGAAAAACAATGGGCGGCGGCAGGGGGGTGTTTTCAATCGCTTTAAGTATGGCTTTGCGGGTGCGGTCGTCTGCCATCATGCGGGCAAAGAACGGGATGCTGCTAATAATGGCCTCAGCACTTTCACGCAGCGTTGCACCTGTAACACTGTTGGCGCTTTGCAGTGATTCTTCCAGTGGCACAGACAGTTTATGCTCTTGCAACCTTTCGTACTGCCGCAAGTTAATGGCAACACCTTTTCCAATGAGCTTTACGCCGCTGCTGTTGTAGATATCACGGTTGGTAACGACGGGCTTTTGCTCGCCCAGTTCGGTAGCCGCCAGAGCAAAGTGTTTGGGGTCGGTGTTGTAGTCCTGCATGGGCTCAGAAGGTAATGCCGGCAGGGTTGCTGTTTTCAGTGGCTGCAGTTGGGGGGGCGAGAGGTGCCTCTTTTGCGCTTGCCTTGGCTACTGGCGCTACCGCAACGGGCACCAGCGGGGTAGCAGCTGCATTTTTGTAGCCAGCGGGTAGCATGGAGGTGGCGGGATAACCCGCCGCATCGAGGTACTGTGTCCACTCTGTTGGAGAAAAGCCTTTTACGCGCTGGCTGCCGATACTCATGAAAGGCAGGGTAGCATCGCCACTGATGCGCTGCAGTTGTGCAGAGTCTTCGGCAGTGCCAACGGAGCGCTCGGTAAACGGTACGCCCCGGGCAGAAAGATGGGCACGTCCACTTTCACAAGGGTTGCACTGGGGTGCGGTGTACAGTGTTACCGGGTATTTGGCAATTATCTGTTTCAGCTCAAAAGGCAAATTGGCACTGCTGGCCACACTTTGGGCGCCGGTGCCAGTGGCAATTACCTTACCCTGAGATGGGTCGGTCGGCAAGCGGTCACTAAAAGTGATTCGACCATCCGGGCGTTCGATGCGGTAGATGGTTTGGGCGTATGCCACGCTGGTGCCGGTAAGAGCAATGAAAGCAGATAATAAAAATGGTTTCATTTGTGGGGTCTCCGTTATGCAACGCTCATGCCTTGGTGGCGCAGCAGGGCATCAATGGAGGGTTCGCGCCCTCGGAAGGCTTTGAACGATTCCATGGCCGAACGGCTGCCGCCTTTTTCCAGAATTTCTTGCAGGTATTTTTTGCCGGTCTCAATGCTGTGCAAACCATCAGAATTGGCGGTTTCTTCAAATGCGGCGTAGGCATCGGCGCTCAGCACTTCGGCCCACTTGTAGCTGTAATACCCGGCCGCGTAACCCCCGGCAAAGATGTGGCTGAAGGTGTGCACCATGCGGTTGAAGCGGGGCGGCTGCATCACCGCCACCTCATCGCGCACCTGCTGCAAAAGGGGCATGAAGTCTTGCGCCGGGTCGTGCTGGGCATGGACCCGCATGTCAAACAGCGAAAACTCGATC
>CALPVM020000079.1 GCA_943327015.2 Akkermansia muciniphila | reverse complement strand
TATTTAGCGGCAACCGCACTATTGCCGGCTGCACGCCACTTGCCAGCGTGTACAGCGGCCACCAATTTGGCGTATGGGCCGGACAACTGGGCGATGGCCGCGCCAGATTACTGGGTGGAACTGCAGGGCAAGAAATACAGCTTAAAGGCGCGGGCTTAACACCTTTTTCTCGCATGGGCGATGGCCGTGCGGTGCTACGCAGCAGCATTCGCGAGTTTTTATGCTCCGAGGCCATGCACGGCTTGGGCATACCCACTTCACGCGCGCTGTGCATTACCGGCTCTGACGCACCGGTACGCCGCGAAGAAATAGAAACCGCGGCTGTAGTTACCCGCACAGCACCCAGCTTTATCCGCTTTGGGCATTTTGAACATTTTTGCCACACGCATCCCAGTTTGCATCAGAGCACAGAGCCTTATAAAGAACTTAAAACTTTGGCAGACTTTGTCATAGACCACTACTACCCGCAGTGCCGCACAAACACGCGTTGGGGCAACAACCCCTATGCCGCATTGCTGCAAGAAGTCACCGAGCGCACCGCAACGCTGATGGCGCAGTGGCAGGCGGTCGGGTTTTGCCATGGTGTGATGAACACCGACAACATGAGCATCCTAGGCTTAACCATAGACTACGGCCCGTTTCAGTTTTTGGATGCCTACGACCCCCAGCACATTTGCAACCACTCCGACCACCAAGGGCGCTACGCCTTTGCCAAACAACCTAACGTTGCGTACTGGAACCTGTTTTGCCTAGGGCAAGCACTCATGCCCTTGATTGAGAACCAAGAACACGCCATTGCAGCACTCGAAACCTACAAGACCGACTACCCGAAAGCCTTTGCACTGGGCATGGCCAACAAGCTGGGCTTTAGCCAAGCCAGCCCAGCAACAGAACAATTAACCACAGACCTACTCAAACTCATGGCGGCAGACCGTGTGGACTACACCATTCTCTGGCGCACACTTAGCCAGTGGTCAAGTAGCGGTTCATTTGTAGACACATCGGTTCAAGACTTATTTATCAACACAAAAGCGGCCAAAGAATGGCTACAACAGTACAGCGCCTGCATAGAACAACATCAAGAATATTGGAGCCAAAAACGAATGTTGGCACGCAACCCCAAATACGTGCTACGCAACCATCTAGGAGAGCAAGCCATTCATGCTGCAAAACAAAAAAACCATGTTCCGGTTGCAGATTTATTAAAGATATTAGAACAACCCTTTGATGAACATCCAGAATTTGAAGCATTAGCCGGCTTCCCACCCGATTGGGCGGCTAATATATCTATCAGTTGCAGCTCTTGATTTATTACACACACCACACCATGAAATTTTGTATTCAAAAAACCGATGCCGAATGGGAAAAACACCTGCAAAGCAAAGGTGCAGAACCTCAAGCGCTGGCAATTACCCGCCACCATGGCACGGAGCGCGCTTTTACCGGCAAATGGCTGGATAACAAATCGCAGGGCGTTTACAGTTGTATCTGTTGTGATGCACCGCTGTTTGCATCAAACACCAAATACGACTCCGGCAGCGGCTGGCCCAGCTATTTTGCCCCGATAAACGATAAAGCCATTGCCACAGAAACGGATAATAAATATGGCATGATCCGCACAGAAGTGCTCTGTGCACAATGCGGAGCCCACCTGGGACACGTGTTCAATGACGGACCTCCACCCACTGGATTGCGCTACTGCATGAACTCCGCTTCGTTAAATTTCGAACCACAATGAAAATTCTGATCGACTTCTTTCCCATACTGCTATTTTTTGGTGCCTACAAGTACTACGACATTTATGTCGGAACTGCAGTGCTTATGGCGGCTACCGTGTTACAAATGGCATTGATTTACGGCATAGACCGCAAGCTGCAAACCATGCACAAAATCACACTGGTGCTGGTGCTGGCCTTTGGCGCTCTTACATTAGGTTTGCACGATGAGCGTTTTATTAAATGGAAACCCACTGTTTTATATGGCGCAATGGCCTTGGGTCTTGGCATAGCAGTGTGGGCTATGCATAAAAACTTTTTAAAACTTCTGCTGGGTAGCCAGCTCGAATTGCCGGATGCAGTTTGGCACAAACTCAATATTGCTTGGGTAGCTTATTGTGCATTTATGGCTGTGGTCAATGCATTTGTGGTGCTGCAGTTCAGCACCGAAACCTGGGTAAATTTCAAGCTCTGGGGCTATGTTTTTCCCTTGACGTTTATTATTGCCCAAGGTTTTTATGTAGCGCCCTACCTTAAAAACTCCGAAATCGCCAAAGACGAATCCTCTAAACCATGAGCTTACCCATTACCGTTAGCAAACTAGAGCAGCGTCTGCGCGAACGGCTCAACCCTGATGTACTCGAAGTCATAGACGAAAGTTACCAACACGCCGGCCACGCAGGTGCCAATGCCAGCGGAGTGGGCACCCATTTTCGGGTACGTATCGGTTCTCAATTATTTACACACAAAAATCGCGTTTCTAGGCATAGGCTTGTGTATGATGCGCTGCAAGATTTTATTGATCAGGGCCTGCACGCCTTGGCCATAGAAACGATAAATTAAACGTATTCACATTCATTCCATTTATAACTTTCAGGACAAGACATGAAAAAATATGTGCTTAACGCCCTAACCCTTGCCAGTGTATTGGCAGTTGCAACGCCGGCATCAATGGCACAGAACATAGCCATCGTCAATGGCAAGGCAGTGCCGTCTTCCCGCGTAGAGGCTCTATCGCAGCAAATTGCACGTTCCGGTCGCCCTGTTACACCTGAAATGCAAGGTCAAATCAAAGAAGAAGTGATCGTGCGCGAAATTTTTGTGCAAGAAGCCCAAGCACAAGGACTGGATGCGTCTGACGACTTCAAAAACCAAATGGAATTAGCACGCCAGTCCATTCTGATTCGTGAACTGTTTAGCGACTACCAGAAGAAAAACCCCGTTACTGACGCTGAAATCCAAGCCGAATACGACAAATTTGCCGCTGTTAACAGTGGCAAAGAATACCGTGCCCGCCATATTTTGGTAGAAAAAGAAGAAGATGCCAAAGCCATCATTGCACGTCTTAAAAAAGGTGCTAAATTTGAAGATATTGCCAAAAAATCTTCTAAAGACCCAGGCTCCGGTGCCAATGGTGGAGATTTAGATTGGGCCAACCCCAGCAGCTACGTTAAAGAGTTTTCTGAAGCTATGGTGGCATTGAGCAAAGGCAAAATGACCGAAACACCGGTTAAATCGCAATTTGGCTACCACGTGATTCGCCTAGATGACGTGCGTGAAGCCCAGTTACCCAAATTAGCTGATGTAAAACCGCAAATTGCACAGCAATTGCAACAGCAAAAAATGGCCAAGTACCAAGAACTCTTGCGTGCAAAAGCCAAAATTGAATAATTCAATTCAAATCTGTAACAAAGAACCGCAAGCATTGTAAAAAAATTCGATTGACAACACTTTAAATGGCGTATATTTAAGGTGTTGTCATGAAGGTGCTTGTCTATGAGTGCTCCTACCATCAGTTTTACTGTAGACAAAGAGGAAATATTCCTGCATTGTCTGCCACAACCGGATCAAGAACTGGTTGACATACATTACCTGCAAAATCTCATCAAAGACAAGGGTTTTGCCAACTGTGCCATTGAGGCCATTGACATTGAAAACGCAGTCAATGACTGCAATACCCGCACCGAACCCTTTCAAATTCCTTTTGGTAGACGCGTCAACGCCAAAGTAACGGTTCAAGCAGCAGCAGACGAAATGTCTGCCCACATTACTCTTACGCCAGCACAAGGTGGCAAACCACTGTCTGCAAACGATATTGTTCGCGCACTGCACGAGGCTGGCGTCATTCATGGGGTTGACCCAGGCACCATAGTTTCAACATTAAGTATTGGTAAAGGTGACAATATTTTGGTGGCTACCGGCACACCACCGCAACATGGTAGTAACTCGTATTTCGACATACTAGTAACGTTGGCTGGGAGTCAGACACCCAAAGCCGATGAAGAAGGTCACATTGACTACCGGGAGCACATCGGCATTTCTTTGGTAACTCCCGAAATGCCACTGGTGCGTCGCATACCTGCCACACTAGGCATTGACGGAAAATCTGTCAAAGGTAAAAAACTGGTTGCCAACCCGGGTCTTGATACGCCTTTTCCGGCAGACTTGAGTGGTACCCGATTTTCCGAAACTGACCCCAACCTGCTGATTGCCGATATTGCCGGCCATCCGGTAGCTGCTGGAGCCTGCGTGTATGTCGACCCCTTGATCAAGGTACCAGAAGTTAACTTGTCTACCGGACACATCAACTTTACAGGTGCAGTACAGGTAGATGGCGATGTTACCCAAGGCATGAAGATTAAAGCCAGTGGCAATGTGGTTGTCAGTGGTGTGGTGGAGGCATCTTTCATTCACACTGATGGTGACATTCTCATCAAAGGTGGCATTATTGCCCATGCCCAACTCATTGCAGGGGGCATGGTGGTTGCCCGGTTTGCCGAAGGAGCCTCTATTATCGCGGGCAAAGGCATTGTCATTGAAGAAATGGCACTCGAATGCAATATGCAGGCACAAGAGCAGATATTAGTGGGCCTTAAAGTACCTCAAAAAGGCAGATTAGTTGGAGGCATAACCAAATCCCTTACGCTCATCAAGGCGCCGTTTATAGGGTCCGACAAGGGCGGATTAACCCGGGTGATAGTGGGTGTTCATGAGGCTCTGGAGAACCACCACAGAACCTTACAGTTCGAGATTGCAGAAAAAAATAGCAGCGAAGACAATCTGCGAAAAATTATTAAACAACTCATCCAGACCGGCGATCCTAAAAAGATGTTAGACCGTGCCAAGGCATCGCTGGTGGAGCTGCAAAAAAATATCGTTGCAATGCAACAGGAAAATGAATCCATTGAGGCGCAACTCAACCATCTGCGCCATAGCAAAGTAGAAGTTACACAGGGCACATCTGGTACTGTGGAGGTTACCGTTGCCAACCATAAAGTTAGATTAGCCAAAGAGTATGGTCGAGGCCACTTTACCCTCTCCGATGAAAACCGCGTATTGCATGTAGACCCCAAAGGCATGTCTGGTATTGCCAGTTAAGCAAACACACCCCAAAAAAAGCCTGGTTTTTCTAACTTACTTTGCGGTCAGTTAAATCAACGTAAAAAACAACTTTTTACATATTGAGTCTAGTTTTTAGACTGTAAAGCCTAATTTACTTTCAACATAATGATCCATATAGGGTTTTTACCAATAGTCGTATAAATTACCGCACATTTCAATCCTTTATGTAGCTTATACGTTATTTTTATTTCAGTATCATGTCTGCATGAAACAAATAGCGTCGAATCCACACACCAGCAGGAAGACTCGAAAGCAAATTTTTCTGCATCATATGGATCAGGTCCTCCCATGGTCTGATCTGGTGGATCGCATTACTCCGTACTACCCAGAATGTAAAACTGAACGGGGCCCGATACAGCTCCAAACCTTGCTTCGTACCCACTTCATGCAGCAGTGGTTTGAACTCTCTGACCCCGCCATGGAAGAAGCCTTCTATGACACCCCGGTTTTCAGGGACTTTGCCCTTACAGACAAAAGCATTCGGTTGCCTGACGAAAACACCATCATGCGTTTTCGTTATCGCCTGGAAAAATACAAGCTAGACAAACAAATTCAAAATAAAGTTTTTGAAACACTTGCTCAAGAAGGATTAATGCTGACCCCGGGATCGGTAGTAGATGCTCAACTGACCCCTACCGACGATAGTTTATCTGCCACCCCTTCAACGCCTAAAAGCAGCGTCACTACCCAGTTATCTGATCAAAACGAATCTACCTCTCAAGTAGAAACACAAAAAATCCATTGGAATCAGGCAATTACAGTCTCTGAACAAGAGTCAACCATTTATTTGGATTGTCAGCCTGTAGCAGGACAAGCAGATCTGGATATTCATACGCTGCAGACAATCATTGCAGACCAAGGGTTTTCTGAATGCGCCATAGAAACTACGGCGCTTCAGGCGGTTATTGATAAATGTATTGGCGGCACCAACCGGTTTAGAACAGCCATTGGTAAACGGGTTGATGCCAAGCTCGTGGTGCATATTGCCGAAGACGAAATGTCTGCCAGCATTCAATTGCTACCCGCACAGGGCGGTAGCGCAATCTCCTTAAATGACATGTTATGTACATTGCAGGTAGAGGGTGTTGTTGCTGGCCTGGACGAACAAGCTATTGCCTCTGCAGCAAACTCAGGTTGTGCTGAGAACCTTGTGGTTGCCAAGGGACTACAGCCTCTGGATGGCGAAAACACAGTTTTTAAGACTCTTATTAGTAACGAGTACTCTGAAGCCAACGCGACCGATATTGATGGACGTATTGACTACCGCGCCCAGAACAGTATTTCTATGGTTGCCCTTGGCGACCCATTGGTGCGGCGCATACCCGCAACCAACGGGCAAGCTGGCTATACGGTGCGCGGTAGAGTTCTGGAAGCCAAGCCAGGCGTTGACACAGACTTTGCCCCCGACCTGCCAGGCACGCAAAAACTGGACTCAGACCCCAATATCTTGTTTGCAGCGATTCCGGGTCATCCGGTAGCTGTAGACAATGGTATGCGTGTTGAGCCGGTAATTCGATTGTCTGAAGTCAATCTGACTACCGGCAATATTGATTTTGATGGTGCGGTGCATATTGACGGGGACGTTATACAGGGTATGCGCGTCAAAGCAACTGGGGACATTCTGATTGGTGGTGTAGTGGAGCGGTCTTTTATTGAAACCCCCGGCGACATTCTGGTTAAAGGTGGGGTCATTGGGGATGCACAACTCAATGCAGGCGGAGTGATTCGCGCCCGATTTGCCCAAAGCGCTACCCTCCATGCCGTTAACAGTATTGAAATTGATGAAATGGCCTTGCAGTGCTATTTGACTGCGCAAAAAAATATTTGCGTGGGACTTAAAATTCCACAGCGTGGTCGCTTGGTAGGTGGCATAGCACGTGCACTTGAATCCATCAAAGTACCATTTTTGGGATCTGACGAAGGAACACTGACTCGCGTGATTGTGGGTGTACAAGAGGAGCTGGAAAACCAGTTCCGCACTATGCAGTTTTCCATCTTCGACAAACAAACAAGCATCGACAGCCTAACAAAAATTGTAAACAAGCTGATAGCAACGGGCGACCCGAAAAAATTGCTTGATCGCGCCCAGGCGTCTTTGCTGGAGACACGAAACACCCTTGCAGACATGGAGCGCCAAAGCCAAGCCATGGATGACCAACTCAACCTGATGCGCAAGAGCAAGATTGAAGTCACTAAAGAAACACTAGGGTTGGTGGAGGTAACCGTTGCCAACTACAAAGTGCACCTTACAAAGGGCTACGGACGCGGACACTTTGGTTTGTCTGATGAAAACCGTGTGGTGCACATCGACCCCAAAGGGTTCTCAGGACTGGCTAACTAAGCCTTGCCCATAACCACAAGCCTGCCAACAACACTGGCTGGTGTAGCATGTAGTAGCTTAGGCTCCAACGCCCTAAAAATGCCACAGGTTGCAAAATGCGGTACCGAGAAATATGCAGATCACGCGCTGGCTGCTTTAACCACCACCATTGCCCTGCTGCCAGCCCCCACCACATCACCCCCAACCACGGAAAAATCGGCACATAATCTTCGGTAACAGGTTTAATGCTAATAAGCCCCAAAACATTGAGCGGTACTGCATTGAACACCGAACTAAGCCAACCCTGAGCAATGGCATAAAGCGCTGCATTGGGCAGCGCTATGGCCAACAACCCCAAAGGCCATAACCACTTTCCCCATGATGCTGTTAGCCTTGCAGCAATCAGCATTACTGCCATACTATGTAACACACCAAAGTAGATATAACTCCGCGGAAACATCAGCATAGAGCCGAGCGTTACTAAAACTGCACACGCCACAATCTGCCACCAACGCCGCCAGAACCTTTGCCAGCTTTGCCCCTGCTGCAGCACCAAGGCCTGGCTAAACCCGGCACAAAATAAAAACAAGCTCAAAATGCAAGTGCGCTGCCACGTCCAAAACGGATCGTTATAAAAATTTTGCTGGATGAGGCCTGCGCTGGCCAAGTCAAAACAAAAATGGAATGCTGTCATCCATAACATGGCTGTGCCACGTAATACGTCCAGAGCGTCAAAGCGAAAGGTAGTTTGCATGCGCCGAGTTTACCAATCTCAAAGCAGCGATAATAACTGTATGTCACTCCAAGATTTTGAACTCGAACTCCTCTCCCCTGCCCGCGATTTAGCCATTGGCATAGAGGCCATCAACCACGGCGCAGATGCGGTTTACATTGGCGGCCCGGCCTTTGGTGCGCGTGCCAGTGCTGAAAATAGCGTGCGCGATATAGCGCAGCTGGTAAGGCATGCACATCGGTTTCATAGCCGTATTTTTGTGACGATGAACACCATTTTTCGGGATGACGAGCTCGAGCCAGTACGCAAACTGGTCTGGCAGTTGTATGACGCCGGTGTCGATGCCCTTATTATTCAGGACATGGGCTTGCTGGAACTGGACTTACCCCCTATCCAGCTGCACGCCAGCACGCAAACCGATATCCGCACGGCTGATAAAGCGCGTTTCCTGCAGGACGTTGGTTTAACGCAAATCGTGCTGGCGCGGGAACTCACCGTGCAGCAAATTAAGGCGATTCGGGCAGCTACCAACCCAGAACTTTGCACACTCGAATTTTTTGTCCACGGT
>CALPVM020000078.1 GCA_943327015.2 Akkermansia muciniphila | reverse complement strand
GGTAGGTCAGTGAGCGCAGCAATTCGACCTCGGTGCGCAACTCGGCCAAGCGGTAATGCACCACTTGGTTGTCTAAAATAGACTTTCCAAACGCTTTGCGTTGGCGGGTGTATTCAATGGTCTGGTCTATCAGCCGATCCAAAGAGCGCAATGACCCAGCTGCACCCCACAAACGCTCTTCTTGAAACTGCAGCATCTGGAACATAAAGCCCATGCCCTCTTGGCCAATCAGATTACGGCGCGGTACCCGTACGTTGTCAAAAAACAGTTGTGCAGTGTCCGAGGCATCCATGCCGATTTTGTGAATCTTCTGCTTGGTAATGCCAGCAGCGTCCATGGGCACCACAATCAGCGACTTGTTTTTGTGCGGAGCACCCTCGCTGGTGTTTGCCAACAAACAGCACCAGTCGGCCTTCATGCCATTGGTAATCCACATCTTAGAGCCGTTAATCACGTAGTCATCGCCCTCACGCCTAGCGGTTGTTTTGAGTGCCGCCACGTCCGAGCCGCCGCCCGCTTCGCTCACACCCAAACAACCCACCATGTCTCCCGCAATGGATGGAGCAAGGTAAGCTTTGCGCAAGTCATCACTGCCAAAACGCGCCAAGGCCGGGGTGCACATATCGGTTTGTACGCCAATAGCCATAGGTATGCCGCCACAATTGCACTCGCCTAAAGCCTCGGCCATGACCATGGAGTAGCTAAAGTCCAGGTCGCTACCACCAAATTCAGAGGGGTATTTCAGGCCCAGCAGCCCCAGATTACCCATTTTTTTAAAAATCTCGTGGCTAGGGAATTGCTCTGCTTTTTCCCACTCTGCCACATGCGGGTTGATTTCGTTAATAACGAATTTTTTTACGGTATCTGCAATCTGGTTATGTTCGGTGGTGAAGATCATGGCTATTGCTTTCGGGTAAAAGTGATTAGAAAAAATGCGGCACTACATGCGTGCCACACCAAAGGTGTTGGGTCGTAAAGTACGTTTTTCAGCCTCTTGCGCCAGTGCTAAGCACAAGCCCAAAATGCGACGTGTGTCGCGCGGGTCAATAATGCCGTCGTCCCACAAGCGGGCGGTGCCAAACAACACGGAAGACTCTTTATCCAGACGCATGCGTAAACCATCGGACATGGCTTTAAGCGCAACTTCATTGGCCTCCATGCCGGTGCGCTCTATCTTGGCACGGTTAACAATATCCATCACCTTGGCGGCTTGTGCTCCACCCATCACGGCAGTACGTGCGGTGGGCCAGCTAAAAATAAAACGCGGATCGAACCCGCGACCGCACATGCCGTAGTTGCCAGCGCCATACGAGCCACCGAGCACAAAGGTAAATTTAGGCACCCGTGCATTGGCCACGGCCTGAATCATTTTGGAGCCATGTTTGATGGCACCACTGCGCTCTGCCACCGAACCCACCATGTAGCCCGTGGTGTTTTGCAAAAACACCAACGGTGTGCCGCTTTGGTCACACAGCTGAATAAACTGCGCCGCCTTGGTAGAGCCCGCTGGCTGTATAGGCCCGTTGTTGCCCAAAATACCCACCAACTGCCCTTGCACACGGGCGTGCCCGCACATCATCTCGGGCGCGTAGCTGGCTTTAAATTCCAAGAAGTCGGAACCATCTACCAGCCGTGCTATCACCTCTCGCACATCGTAGGGTTCACGCTCATCGGCAGGCACAATGCCCATCAACTCTTGTTCGTCAAACAAAGGCTCTGCATAGTCCGATGCGTTGGTTACCGCGTCCCAGCGCAGCTTGTCCATCACCTCGCGCGTCATGGCAATGGCATGGGCGTCGTCTTCGCACAAGTACTCACCCAAGCCCGTCACCTGAGCATGGGTTTCGGCACCGCCTAATTCGTCTTCGGTACAGTCTTCGCCAATCGCGGCTTTAACCAAGGGGGGGCCAGCAAGGAAGATGCTAGATCGGCCGCGTACCAAAATCACATAGTCCGACAAACCCGGCAAATACGCACCACCCGCAGTTGACGAGCCATGCACCACCGATATTTGCGGCAAACCAGCTGCAGACATGCGCGCCTGATTGGCAAAGCTGCGTCCGCCTTCGATAAAAATTTCGCTCTGGTACATCAGGTTGGCACCACCGCTTTCCACCAAATAAATGACGGGCAGTTTGTTTTCTGTGGCAATTTCCTGAGCGCGCAACGCTTTGCGCAAACCCATAGGTGCTACGGTGCCACCTTTAACGGCGCTGTCGTTGACAGAAATTAAACAACGCTTGCCCGCCACCACACCAATGCCGATGATGGAGCCGCCGCCGAGCACGGCTTTTTTGCCGTCGTCATCGTGCATATTGAGGCCGGCCAAACGGCTCAGTTCCAGAAACGGCGTACCACGGTCTAGCAGGCGCGCTACCCTTTCACGGGGTAGCAACTGATTACGCTTTTCAAACTTGGCGCGTTTAGACTCGGACTCGGCAATTACCAAGCCTTGTAGGCGCTGCACCTCAGCCTGCAGACCTTGCATACGTTGCGCGTTGGCGGCAAATGCATCGCTTCGCGGATTGATTTTGGAACGAATTGCAGGCATGAAAAAGAACCCTTGTTTAAAACTTAACGCATTAGAAACTAAGGTTACGTTAACGTCAACTAAATTTCGTATAGGTGTTTATACTATGTCATACGTTAGTCTCATGCTGTTAGCATCAGCAATGTATCTTTTTTAACCTCCATCTCAACCCAAGGAAATTTTCATGAATCTGGAAGAATGCACCCAAGCCATCCGCGCAAAAGTAGGCGATGACAGCGGCCTAGCCGCCACCCTTAAGTTTGACTGTGGCGATGATGGAGTGATCATTGTGGACGGCAAATCCACCCCCAACAGCGTAAACAATGCCAACACCGACACAGATTGCACGGTCGGCATTACTTTAAACAATTTGACTGCCATGCTCGAAGGCGACCTCGACCCCGCTACCGGCTTTATGGCAGGCAAGCTCAAAGTATCCGGCGACATGAGCGTAGCGATGCGCCTGCAACGCGTTATTTAAAGCAACATAATGACAGTGACCGAAGCCCAGGCCAATGTAGACTCACACCGAGACGAGGGTACTGCCGAGTTGTTCGGCATTGCCGACCTGTGCAAAGAGTTTGGCGTAACGCTACGGGCACTGCGTTTTTACGAAGACAAGGGGCTGTTAGCCCCACGTCGCATCAACGGTGCCAGAATCTATACCCGACGCGACCGTGCCCGCTTGGCTTTGATTTTGCGCGCAAAGTCTATAGGGTCTTCGCTGGCAGACATAAAACGTTACCTCGATCTGTATGGATCGCACGGCGAAGGCCGCGCGCTTCAGCTCCACTACGTGATCGAGCGTACTGACAAAGAAATAGCCGACCTCGAAACAAAACGTACCCAAATTGATGAAATTTTGGCTGAGTTGCGTCTGATAAACGCCACCTGCAAAAAACAGATCAAGAAAAACAATTAAAGAATATTGCGTGTTACCCCAACAAATTACCGAAAGTATCTGGTCTGAACTCCATCATGCTTGTAGCGATAAACTGCACGCCTGGCGCACACCAGTACTCGCTACGGTGGATGCATCGGGTTATCCCTGCGCCAGAACAGTGGTGCTACGCGCTGTCGACGCGGCTAGCCAGCAACTTTTTATTTACACCGACCGTCGTAGCCCCAAAATACAAGAACTGCTTCACTGCAAACACGCAGAAATCGTGTTTTGGAATGCAACTTTAAATTGGCAATTGCGCGCAAAAGCTGAAATAGAGGTTCTAACCCAAGGTAACATCTTGGAGCAAGCGTGGGAAAACATCAAACACTCTACAGCTTCCACCGATTATTTACGCAACCAACACCCAGGCGCTGTTATCAACCACGCCAACGACACCTCGCAAACCACCCAAGAACACCAGCTTTGTATTTTGGCAGCCAGGGTCCTAGAACTTGATTGGCTCGAACTCTCGCGCAATGGCAACCGGCGACTTCGAATTAAAAATAACCAAGCCGAATGGCTGGTTCCCTAGCCCAGCTTACACAAAGCGTTACGCAAACTTTTGCAATCGGCGATAATACGTATTGCCGACATATAAGCTGGCTCCCCGCTATCGGATAGATAGCTCCTCCCAAGCGATGCATGACCAATTTGAATACTGAACACCCCACCCCACCAGCCGACACAGCTTCGGCCACGCTCGAAATGGCGTTTGCACAATTGCAACTGGCAGAGCCCTTGTCTCGCGCCATAGAAGAAATGGGTTATCAGCGCATGACCCCGATCCAAGCCCAGGCGATTCCTGTCGTGTTGCAAGGACGCGACGTTATGGGGGCCGCCCAAACAGGCACAGGCAAAACGGCCGCTTTTTCGCTCCCCCTGTTGCAACGCATGTTGCGGCATGAAAACGCCTCCACCTCCCCTGCACGCCACCCGGTTCGCGCATTGGTACTTTTACCCACGCGCGAACTCGCCGATCAGGTAGCGCAGCAAATCAAACTTTACGCGCAATACACCCATCTGCGTAGTGCAGTTGTTTTTGGCGGCATAGACATGAAGCCGCAAACTCTGGAGTTAAAGCAAGGGGTTGAAGTACTGGTAGCTACCCCAGGCCGCCTGTTAGACCACATTGAAGCCAAAAGCGCGGTGCTCAACCAAGTGGAATACGTAGTACTAGACGAAGCCGACCGCATGCTGGACATCGGCTTTTTACCGGACTTGCAGCGAATTCTCTCCTACCTGCCCAAAGAGCGCACAACGTTGCTGTTTTCGGCTACTTTTTCGCCCGAAATCAAACGCCTGGCCGGCAGCTATCTGCAAAATCCCGTCACCATTGAAGTTGCCCGCTCCAACGCTACTGCTTCCACCGTAGAACAGCATTTTTACAGCGTTACCGAAGACTTTAAACGCCAAGCCCTGCACCAAATTCTCAAAGATCGCGGCATGAAGCAGGCCTTCATCTTTGTTAACAGCAAGTTGGGGTGTGCCCGACTGGCACGCTCACTAGAGCGCGACGGCCTCAAAACAGCCGCTCTGCATGGCGACAAAAGCCAAGATGAACGACTCAAAGCGCTGGATGCTTTCAAAAGCGGGGAAGTAGATTTATTGGTTTGCACCGATGTAGCAGCGCGTGGCCTAGACATTAAAGACGTACCCGCGGTGTTTAACTTCGACATTCCGTTCAATGCCGAAGACTACGTGCATCGTATTGGACGCACTGGCCGTGCGGGTGCATCGGGCTTGGCCGTTACCTTTGTGGGTGGCAACAACGATGCCCGCTTGATGGCAGATATTGAAAAGCTGATTAAAACCAAAATTCAGCTTGAAGGCTTAGAACTTGATCACAATGCGCCTGATGCTCGCCAGCAAAGTCGCAACAACGATTCTTATTCCAGCCGCAGTCCACGCCGCGATTACGCCCGCCCCGCCCCGGCACCACGCGATCCTTTTTTTGAAAAACCTTACGAGCCCTCTGCAGCCGCAGAAGGCGCAGCTCCAAGCTGGGAGGCCTCTAGCAAAACCAGTGCGCGTGGCCTGTCAAGCAACATCAAACCCAAACGCAAGGTAGCAGCTTTGTTTCAGTCATAGTTATTTATAAGCGTCTTAACCCGGTTTTTGCGCTTGCGGGCAGTGCACCTGTATCAGTTCCGTAGTCCAAGGGTTGTTATCCATCGCTGAAATTCCGTGACTTTTAGCTACACCAACCCGTAAGGCACTCAAACAGCCCCCCCACACACAGCCCGTGTCCATGGCCAAAACACCGGCTCGGTGTATGTGCCCAAGGGTAGACCAGTGCCCAAAAGCAACCGTCAGATTGGCAGTTTGGCGCCCCGGTACATCAAACCACGGCATGCAACCAGCGGGCGCGCCACCCGCCCCCTCCTTGCTAGCAAACTCCATCTCACCATCGGCCGTGCAAAAACGCAGCCGAGTCAAGGCATTCACCACCACCCGCAAGCGGTCATAACCAAGCAAACCAGCATCCCAACGCGCCGGGCTGTTACCATAAAGATGCTGTAAAAAATCTTTGACATCTGCAGATTGCAAGGCCGATTCCACCTCATGCGCCAGCTGCATTGTCTGCTGTGCAGTCCAAGCGGGCAACACTCCTGCATGTACCATGAGCAGGGGTTTGTTTTCTATCAACTCCATCATGGCCAAGGGTCTGTAACGTAACCAATCGATGAGCTTGCGTTTATCAGAGGCTTGCAAAATACTGTCCAGCGTATCGCTGCGCGAGGGTTTTCGCAAACCATAAGCGAGTGTGAGCAGATGCAGATCATGGTTGCCCAACAGGCAACGCGCCGCACCTTCATACCCCATAAGCCGACGCAATACTGCCAAAGAATCAGGGCCACGATTGACCAAATCGCCTAAAACCAGCAGGGTGTCTCGGCTAGGAGAAAAAGAAATAGCATTCAGTAGCCTTTCCAATGCCCCATCGCAGCCTTGGATGTCGCCAATCAGGTAAAGTGCCATGGTGTTTTATTTTCGTGAATATGTATGGATTTCTTGCTGATTATTATCTTAACCATGCTCAACGCGGCATTTGCAATGTCTGAACTGGCGCTTTCTGCCAGCCGTAAGGTGCGGCTGCAAACCATGGCCGATGCGGGGGACAAAGGCGCCAAGGCCGCCATTACACTGCTCGAGAATCCGACCCAATTTTTATCATCGGTACAGGTGGGAATCACTTCCATAGGCATGCTCAATGGCATTGTAGGGGAAGCTGCCTTTAGCGATAATGTAGCTGACTGGCTGATGCACAATCTTGCGTTGTCGCACAATGCTGCAGAAATCACAGCCACTGCATTTGTTGTTACCTGCATCACTTTTTTTACGATTGTGTTTGGAGAATTGGTGCCCAAACGCATTGGCCAGCTTTACCCTGAAAGCGTTTCACGCTGGATGGCATTACCCATGACCTGGGTAGCTATTAGCGCCAAACCTTTTGTGCGGCTGCTATCGGTATCAACCCACGGCATACTCAAACTTTTGCGAATTGACACCTCGGACAACCGATCTGTTACCGAAGCCGAAATTTCCGCCAGCCTGGAAGAAGGCGTAGATGCCGGCATTATTGAAGAACACGAGCACCAAATGGTACGCAACGTGTTTCATCTGGACGACCGCCCTCTTACCTCCATGATGCAACCCAGAACGGATATCCAGTGGTTGGAGATTAGCAACAGCGTTGCACAGTGCCTGCAAGATGTAAGCGCTGCAGGTAGTAAGGGCAGCCATTCATGGTATCCGGTGTGCCGCAGTTCTTTGGAGGATGTAGTCGGCGTAGTCAGCGTAGCCACCTTGCTGCAGCAAGGCCTACAATCCAGCCAAACGCTTGAAGCGTTGATTGAACCTGCCGTTTTTGTCCCTGAAACACTGACCGGCATGGAGTTAATTGAGCAATTCAGAATCAAAACGGCACGCATGGTGTTTGTAGTAGATGAATACGGCGTAGTGCAAGGCCTCATGACGCCGCATGACCTGCTAGAAGCCATTACCGGAGAACTTCAACCCGAACTTGAAGGTCAGGCATGGGCCAGCCTACAAGACGATGGCAGCTGGCTGCTGGATGGCCTGATGCCAATCGCCGAACTCAAATCCCGCCTAGACATAGAGATAGAGTTACCCTTTGAAGACCGTGGCCGCTACAACACCTTGGCCGGATTGCTCATGGCCGTGTCGGGAAACCTTCCAGCCAACGGTGAAAAAATTCTTTGCGCCCAATGGTGCTTTGAAATTTCTGCGCTGGAGGGTCGGCGCATTGACAAGGTGGTTGCCACTTTAAACCCTCAAAAATCTTCCTAAAATAAACGCTGCACTTACCTAAATGCGCCCCGCCAATCTGTAGGCCACCAAGCCTACCCATTCATGCAGCACCAACTGCCAACTGCTCACACCATTTTTTAAAGAATAAGCAGTCCACGGGGTATCAGAGCCGGTTCTAAAATCCACTGGATACGCCTGCACATTCCAGCCGGCTTTTCGAAAGGTAGCCATCGAGCGCGGCATGTGCCAGGCAGACGTTACCAACAGCCAACGCCGTGTTTTGTCCACCCCGGGCAGTTGTGCAGTTAGTACCGCATTTTCATAAGTATTGCGCGACTTGGCTTCAAACTGCATCTGTTGAACATGCAGACCCAAGCTATCAAAAAACACCTTAGCACGCTCAGCCTCGGTCGGGCCGTTGGCAAACAACTCGCCCTCTCCTCCGGTAAACACCATGTGCAAATGCGGGTTGCGTTGCAATAAGGTCACCGCGCCCGTCATGCGTTCGGCTGCACTATTGAGCACCGGCTGCTGATGCGCCTGCGCTACATACCCAGAATCCAACGCGCCCCCCAGCACAACCACGCCCGCATAGTGGCTCATATCGGCATCTACTGGCATTTCGGGGTGCTGCCCCTCCAAATGGCGTATTAGAACGTCTGGCAGCGGCTCCCAGCCCATAAGCAAAATCACTGCCAGTGCTACAGCCACCAGGCGTTTGAGCAAATACACTTTTTGTGCTGGCAAGCACACAACCATCAGCAACAACACAATTACCCAGGCCAAGGGTTGGGTAATTAAAGCCAGTATTTTGGATGCTATAAACATTTCAGCAATAAACTTTCAGCTAATATGAGACAATACAAACACTACGCATTCCAATGAAAAACCTGTTAACACCATTCGCCTGCAGCATTGTGACATTGGGCTTGGCTATTTTGTCCGCTATTGCCAGTGCGCAAACTACACCCGTTGGCACCAAAGCAAGCATTACAACACCGGCTCAAACCTGCCCAGCATT
>CALPVM020000077.1 GCA_943327015.2 Akkermansia muciniphila | reverse complement strand
TACATTCAAGCGGGTGAGTCGCCATTCACGAGGCTGGTCGAGGTTGCTGTTAGCCCCGCGGTTGACGGCCTCAATTTCTACCTTACCCAGATTCTTTCCGCGCAATTCAAAATTTTGAATCACAATATCCAGCGCAGGGATGGAGGTGGGCTGCTCATCCAGCAAGGTTTCAACCGATTGCGCTTGGCTTTCCTCAATGGTAAGCCGTGCTAGCCGCGCGTAAAGGCGGCCTGCATGGTTGGAAGATGGCTGCAGGTACTCTACATAGCCGTTAAGCTCTGTAGCATCTAAATTGGCGCGCCATAACAGCCCACTGCGTCCACCGCCAACCACTACGTGATTGAGTACCCGACCGCTCATGGCCAATTGCTGGCTGCGTAGCGCCACAATGCTAGGAAGATAGCTTAAGTATGCATCGTCCTCGGCAGTTGGCTGACTGGGCTGACTTGCTGTGTTTTGAAATTTGGATGCCACCTGTGACCAAGCGTCGAGGTTCAGCAATGGTATGTTGACGTTGGCAATAACGCCTTCTTCTGGTGGTGGTGCGGACTCATCGTCTTCCAAGCCAACGGCAATAGCGCCGCGCAGCACCCGCGCAGTGTTGCCGGACACATCGCGTATGTAACTCACCGACGCAATTTTGCCTACATTGAGCTGCAATTTGTCATGCAGGACTTTAGTACCCAGAGTGGTTTCTTGGTTGTTAAGGATGTGGTTTTCAAAGCGGATGGGCAATATTGACTCTGCAGATTTGGCAAAAGGTTCCGGCAGGTTGAGCGCCATGCCAGTTAAATTGCTAAAAACAGTAATGGAGGGGTGCCCGTTCTGCAGGCCAATGGTGGCCGAATAATAGGTCGCTCCGCTGGTAAATTGGCCAAAGCTGGCAATTGCACCCAACTCGTGCGCTTGACGCAGACCTGCCGCGCTAGCGCTTCCTTCAATAAGAAACACATCTTGTTTCTTTTGAGATGTGCCGAGCAACTCTGTTGAGAATTGCAGTCCACCCTGCATCCGGACATTGCCACCAAGTGCGCGCGCTTGCAAATTGTGGGTAGATAAACCATTTTCGGTAAATTCAAGCCGTCCGTTGACTTGGTTCAGAATAGGAATCTGGGGCATTAGTGCAATGTTATTGCCATTAAAGTCAATTTGACCAAGGACTCCGGCGCGTTCCGGCTCGGTGATGGGTAAAGCCAGTTTAATCTTGAAGTTAGCATTGCCGGTTGCGGTGGTCTGCGCCAATGCATGGTTCATCATTTCAGAGATTGGAGACTCGTTAACCATTTTTAACGTATCGGGTAAGCTGCCTTCGGCCTCCGCCGAAACGGTGAGTAAGCCATTGCCATATAGCTGTTCAAGAGTAGCCTGTGCATTAGAAAACTGCAGGCTGCCGGTGCCCGCAATTTTGCCATTGGCATTTTGAATGTCCAGAACATCCTGTTTTATTTCCAGCTGCGCATTGACCTGTTGCAGCGCGGGCCATGCCCGGCTGTTAAGCGGCATCAACGCAACAGGGGCATAGGCAAAATCAACGTCTTGCAACTTGGCAGAAACAACAAACTCACCATGCTCTGGGCTGGTAAAGGGAAATTTGTCCAAGTCTCCTTTTAACCGGTATGTGATGTTGGAGGCGTTGCCGGCAATAATAGACTGCCGCACATAGTCGCGCACTTCGGCGTCTAATTCTTTTGGTAAATAGCGGTGCAGCGCTGCAACATTAAAGCGCCCCATTGAGCCCTGTAAATCCAATTGCCCAAGGGGTGTCGCATGGTTGGCACTGGCCTTGCCACTTTGCCAGCGTAGTTTGGCCGTGCCCTGCCCATCGGCGTTACTAAACTGCAATTGCGATACATGAAGGTCTGTTCCATCCGCAGTATGGGTCCATTGCAGATTGGCTTTTAGTTGGTTAACCGCAATAGTGTTTTCTTCTAACAGCCCTTGGGTGTCAATTTGCCCCTGGCGCATGGCAATGGAGGCTTTGCCCGAATGCTCTGATACATCAAAGTCCAGATTCAAACCTTTACTACCTTGAGGGTAATGGACAGATGAAAGCCCCAAATTTGTAACCTTGCCTTGAATGTTGTACGACTGGATGTTGTCAAAATTGCCTTGCCATGTGGCGTGCAGACTTTCAACCAATCCGTGTGCCGACCAATTGCGTACCGTTGCTTGCAATGCATCGCCTAAGGGCAGTCGGCGTGCAAAATTCTGCAGAGCTGCTATATCCAGTGTGTCGGCATTCAAAACACCCCCTGCAGATTGGTCATTTTGTTCTGCTTTGGTTTGCAAACGAAGGTTGCCGCCTGGCCAGTGCAGTCCATCTGCGGTATCAAATTGCAGGGACTCGGTAAAATATTCTACCTCTGCGCCGTTAAGGTGGACCCCCAAGCGTCCTTTGACATTACGCAATGCCAAGGGCTCTAAGTCTTTGCGCGCTTTTACACGCACATCATGCAGCGCCACATCGGTAGTGACTGTGCGCAAGTTGCCATTTTCTATGTCAAACCAAGCTCTTGCGGTGCCTGTGCCTTTTAAAACCTGCAGGGTGTCTGAATTAATGTAAGGCGCAATAGGCAACGCATCCAATTGCGGCAATTGCACAAAGACCTGACCTTTCCATTGGCGCCAATGGTCGCTGTGCCGTCCGATCAGAGGCTCTGTGAACACTGCACTCAGGTTAAAGCGTTCGCCCCAGCCCGCGGGGGGAGTGGCTTCCAATTGGAGTGTATGGGTAAGCATACGGTGGCGAAGCGCTATATCCACCCCTGTGACGGTTACGGTCGGTGTTCCTCGCTGTTCATCGGTCCAATGCAATGCACCCATCTGCAACATAAGCTTGGGCTGCGATAAAACCCAATCAGTCACAGGGTCATGGGTGGTGTTAGTGCTGGTGGGCACGGGAATACCTGCAACCCAGATTTGCCCATCAATGCTGCGGCGCACGTGCAACTCGGGGCTTGTAATGGATATCTGTTGTGTGCCAAGTGTCAGTAAAGATTGTGAGGAAATTTCGGCACGTACCAACGGCAAACGTAACGCGGGTTGCTGCTGAGCATCAAGTACAACTACGTTTTGCAGGGATATTGCGGAAGTTAAGCCGTTTGACTGCGCAGAGATGGCGCCAATTTGAACCGTTAAACCCAAACTTTTGGAGGCGAGTTGTTCGAGCCATGCACGCGATGCATCAATTCGCGGCACAATGACAAAATGGAGACCCACCCAAACAATGGCAAAAATAAGCCAAAATACCACCACCACACGTAACGACCACTTGGCAACAATGGCTGCAAATTTAAGCTGTGGAGACGGAAAAGGGGTCGGATCAATCATGGGACTTAGTAAACTACATTTGCAATTATGACCCGCAATATGCCATTAATCGTGTCGGACGGATCCCGTTTTTGTCAACGCGTACAGCGCCGCTATGAATCACAGCTTGGTTTGTTGCCGAATGGTTTACCAAGGCGTGCAACCATGCAGCAATTGGTGGCTGTTTTGCGATCTCAGGGTGTCGAAATTGGCTCTGCTTTACGCATTTTGCGACAATTGGTGTTACACCGACTGGTATTGCTCGATTGCGATGCACGGCTGGATGTTGCAAGCATTACAGCCGCCATGACCGACTTGGCCGAATACGCGTTGGATGAGGCCTACCTTTATTCCTGCCAACAACTGGAGCCTATCCATGGCGTACCTTTGGATCCTGATGGTGGTAAAGCGCAGTTATGCATTGTGGGCATGGGCAAACTCGGCGCGCGTGAGCTGAATGTGTCGAGCGACATTGATCTCATTTATGTATATGACCACGACGGTGAAACCAGTGGTAGCCCGGAGGGGCGCGGCAAAATATCTAATCAGGAGTTTTTTGGCAAGCTGGTGCGCAGCATTTATACCCTGATTGGCGACACCACCGAGCATGGATTTGTGTTCCGCGTAGACCTGGCGCTTCGGCCTAACGGCAATTCCGGACCGCCTGCGGTGTCAATCGGGGCGCTGGAAGAATATTTTCAAGTGCAGGGGCGTGAATGGGAGCGCTTTGCCTGGCTTAAAAGCCGCGTGATAGCTCCCGTATCGGTGCGCGGTTCTGCTTTGGTTCAAAACTTACGGTCAGTAGTGGTGCCCTTTGTTTTTAGACGCTATTTGGACTACGGCGTATTTGATGCGCTACGCGTGTTGCACCGCCAAATTCGTGAACACGCCGCCCGCCGCAGTGCGGGACGCCCGGAACGTAACAACGATGTCAAACTCTCGCGCGGTGGCATACGCGAAATCGAATTTACTGTGCAATTATTACAAGTAGTGCGTGGCGGACAATACCCGGAATTGCGCACCCGCCCCACAGTGAGTGCCCTCCAGCGGCTGGCCAAGGCGGGCTTAATGCCGCAGAACAATGCCGATGATTTAGCCCAAGCCTATTTGTTTTTGCGCCAGGTGGAGCACCGCATTCAGTACTTGGATGACCAGCAAACCCATATTTTGCCGGCCGATGACGCTGATTTGAACTGGATAGCCCGCTCCATGGGTTTTGAAACCAGTGCTGCATTTTTGTGTGCGCTCGATACCCACCGGGAACGCGTAGCCCAAGAGTTTGACGCTTTGTTGGGAGGCCCGCAAAAACAATGCAAGGGTTGCGGCAGTGGCGAAAGCAATTGCGATTCCGGTGATTTTGACACGCTGCTGGAGCAACTTGGCGGTGCTTTAAAGCAACGTTTGGAGCCATGGAGCACCAACCCCCGTGTTCAGGCTTTGCGAGAAGAATCGCGCCAACGGTTGGGACGTTTGTTGCTACGCACATCGCAATGGTTAACAAAAGGCGAGATTAGCGAAGAAGCCGCAGTGCGATTGGTGGACTGGATTGAGCCTTTATTGCGCAGAGAAAGTTATCTGGCCATGCTACTGGAGCGCCCTACTGTGCACCAGCGACTGTTACATATGCTGGGCGCGGCACGCTGGCCGGCGCGTTATTTGCTCAAGCACCCGGGCGTTATTGATGAGCTTGCAGACAACACGATGTTCAATGGCCGCTTTGATGCTGCTGAATTTGAACAGGAGTTGGAAACACGGCGGCAATCGCTGCTGGGCAGCACCCAAGACGACGACGAAGCCCTGCTACTCATGCTGCGCCGTGCCCACCATGCCGAGGTGTTTCGTACCCTGTCGCGCGACGTAGAAGCTCGGCTAACGGTGGAGCAAGTGGCCGACGATTTAAGCGCATTGGCCGATGCGGTGCTGCGCATTACGACCCGCTGGTGCTGGGGCCGCCTGAAAAACCGGCACTGCGAGGAGCCCCGCTTTGCCATCATTGCCTATGGCAAACTGGGCGGTAAAGAGCTGGGCTATGGCAGTGACTTGGACATTGTTTTTTTATACGACGATGAAGACGACCGCGCCGCTGAGGTATACGCTGCGTTGGTGCGCAAACTGATCAATTGGCTCACCGTTAATACCGCTGAAGGTGACTTGTATGAGATCGACACTGCCCTGCGGCCCAACGGAAATTCCGGCATGCTGGTCACCAGTTTCCGCGCGTTCGAGAATTACCAGTTAGGGCGTGGCAGCAATACGGCCTGGACATGGGAACACCAAGCCATGACGCGCGCACGTTGTGTGCTCGGCTCCACTGAGTTGCAGCAGCGTTTTGATAATGTGCGCGAGGCCGTCATTGCCAGCCAGCGCGACCCATCCGCCTTGCACGATGAAATAGTGGCTATGCGCCAAAAAGTGAGCGCTAGCAGACCGGTAAAGGGCGAGCTTTTTGATGTGAAACATAGCCCCGGCGGAATGGTGGATGTGGAATTTGCAGTACAGTACTTGGTGCTGGCGCACAGCGCAGCACATCCCGAGCTGCGCCCCAATCATGGCAATATTGCATTGTTACAACGTGCCGAAGCTGTAGGCTTGTTACCACCTGCCGTGGGTGAAAACGCTGCACGTGCCTACCGCACCTTGCGCCAAATACAACATCGCGCGCGCTTGAACGAGGAGCCGACACAGGTGGCACCAGCCAGCGTAGTGCAAGAGAGCGATGCGGTGCTGGCGTTATGGCAGGCGGTGTTTGGAGCATCCCTGCCCGCACCCCGATGACTATCAAGACCGTTGGCTCTAACCGTCGGTTAGGGTTCATTACGCAGCAATTGCAGCGTTATATTGCACAGCGCATGCCAATCTGGCGTAAGCGACCCGCCATCAGTGGCGACGGCAAGCTTCCATGGCTATTGCAAGCAGCCGCCTTGCGTGGTGAGGCTATTATGCGTGTGCGCTTTTTTGACTGGTGCGAAGCGGTTAATATGGGACTCACCCAAAGTGGTCACCAACAAAAACTCTGGCAAACCTTGATGGTAGAGCGCGGCAAAGTGGCAGATCTGGTACGCCGCATTGGCTTGATCAAAGCCATGGCCAACCAAACCGCCATGCCCGAGGTGGATGATGAACTGGCCTACCAACTTTATTGCGGCATGTTGGACGACTTAGCTCGCCAGCAAAACATGCAACTGCTCGAAATTGCCACCGACCAACTATGGTTGCATTACTTTCGCCAGTTGTTTCCAGATACAGCGGTACAAGCAAGTCCACCCGACGACCCGGAGGCATTACGCCTTCGTGCAGAAATTATGCTGGCCAAGCTTACCCGGCAAACGGTTGCCATAAAAGAGTCGTTTACCCAGAGCGAGACTGCAGCTACTTTTCATTTGCGCATCAAACTAGATGGAAAGTGGCAAGACCAGCCCACCATTACAGCAACCCGGCTTAAACCTGCGCGGTTGCAGGCATGGCAAGCCTTGATTACCCAGCTTGAAACAGGCAAACTCGATGCGCAAGCGTAGCGTGTAGCGCTAGTTGTTTTTTGCTACAAATCCAATTTTTAACCCAAAAATATCAGATATCTTTTGCAGCGTATCTACCGTCGGGTTGGCGGTGCCAGCTTCAATTTGCTTGAGTGCTTGTACGCTGATGCCACGATGTTTAGCAAACTCAGCCTGGGTCAGTCGGCTAATTTTGCGCATGGTTAGCACTGCCTCTGGAATGGTCAGCGTATTGGCAGCAATGTCAGCATAAAACTTTTCGCGTCTGTGCGTTGCAACATCCGGTGTGTCCGGTTTTTTGATGCGTTTATCCATGGCATAAAACCCGCAAATCATCCAACTGTCTGGCTTGGGTTTCAATGGATCTTGCACATTGTTCAATCACATCTGCATCTATTCCACAATCTTTTGCAACCACATCAAGCCGTGCAATTACTTTGGCAAACTCAGTCAACTGAGTTGCAAGAAATACGCGCTCCTGGTCCGGCACTTCAAGCTGCTCAATGACCTGCCTCCAGTCCGATTGTTTGACGCCATTCTTATCGCGCCACTGGCAACTGCGCGAAACCACCTCCGGGTCTTTAAACATAGGTGCAAAGTCATAAATCGGAGTCAGTTGAACCACCCCTTCGACCGTGCGCTGCACGGCCGTGTTTCTGGCGTGATTGTCGGTATTGCGCAGCGCAAGATTGAGCACGTCGCGCTTCATAAATTCAAGTGTATTACCGGTAACATCGGTTACTACGCTGCGCATCGCGGCAAGCAAAGTTTGTTGCGATACAGGTATGCCAAAGCCGCGTTGCCCGGCGATACTCGCCAGACTTTCTTGATGCAGGCGTTGTACGCCACCATTTGGCAAAACTGTACGGTCAAACCGACGCACAAACAACATGTCACCACGCAACACTGGCGCATGGTGACAGCGTAAACCCACAGAATGGGCAAGCCGTAAATAGGCTGCCTCGTTACGCAGCACAGCACGATCATCTTCGCTTTTACCGCGTGGCAACTTGACCAACCAGTGTTCATGCGCCAGCGCGTCCGGCAAAGCCATGTCTGCAAACCACCGGCCATTATGGTCAGAAGTTAGTAAAAATTTTGGCGCTACACCTTGCACACCAGTAGTCCCCGTGGCCAACATGGAATGCAATGCAATGTGGTTAAGAAACTCGTCGCTGCGCTGCGTGATATCTGCCAGGCTGACTCCTTCAGTCATTTGCGGGTCCGGATTTTGGTCTGACTGTTGTGCGTAAAAATGCATTGCTGTATTGAGCCGCAAACAGCCAATCGGGTTGAAAGCACCCGCCATGACCAATGGCGTAATCATCTCGTCACTGTCTTGTATATTCAGTGCCGAAAGCAGGAATCTGCGGCCCCTACCTTGTGGCACTAGATCGTATAAAAATGCTGGGGGGCGGTAATCAGGCTCCATACCCACCAAGCCTTGAATTTTTGGCTCTGGCCACAACCCCACAGGCAAGGTCAGCGAGACAGGCAAAGAAATGTCGCCAAAGACGTACTGATCCAAGTAACTAAAGCGCACGCGGTTGTAGCTAAGAGCCTGCAAGGTTGCAGCAGGATGCCACACCCCAGCGTGATGCACTTCAATGGTGGCGGTGGTAGGATAATTCATTTGGCTATTTTAATGGCCAAATAATCCATTTTTTACTACCAAATGGCTATTTAAATATACAAAAATTCACAAACAAATCAACACCCCCACACCGGCAGCCCATCCACCACCTTGCGCCAGATTTTCTTGCTCCAGGGTTTGTTCGGGTTGCGGTCAAAAATAATCAGGTGCGCTTCAGTTGCGCCCACTTGGGCTGCATAACCTTGGGTTTGTGTGATGCCCTCTTTTTGCAGTGTGGCTAGTTTGCGCCCCGGGCGCAGTATTTTGAGCTCCAGCACAATGCGCTGCACCGGGCCTAAAAAGCCTTGTTGTTCATCTAAAGGCCATTCAATCAGCAGGTCAGTGCGTTTTCTGCCTAAAGCGTACTCGCGGTTAATGCG
>CALPVM020000076.1 GCA_943327015.2 Akkermansia muciniphila | reverse complement strand
ATCGGTAACTGTCAGCGGTACCCGCACCAAAGACAGTGCGGGTAGCAGTCACGGAACCGTAGTGGATGCCCGTTTTAACGCGCCGCCGCTGGATTTGCAAACACGCCCGTTTGTACACACCTATGTAGAAAATAGCACCGTTGATGACATTCGTACCGAGTACCAGCGTCTGGGTTTCGGGGTAGAGCACCGCATACCGCGCATAGGATTTGTTCAGGCTGAAGTTCAACAGGAGCTGAACCTCGAAAAACAAACCAGCCTTGTTTTGGGGGGCACCTGGAACCTAAACGATACCTGGTCATTCGACGGCCAGTGGGACAGCAACTCGGTGCAAGTACCGCTGCGTGCCCGTTATGACACTATTTCAGGGTGGCGCGCGCAGGTGGGGGCTGCGTACCGGGCGCACGAAGGTGCAACCACCCAACTTAACTATGCAGAGCTGCATATGTCTGACCAAAACCTGCGCCAATCGGTTGCATTGCAGGGCAACTATACCGTGCTGCAACAACCATCACTCAAAGGAAAGCTCGGCTTTGAACTGGCTGCAAGTTCTAACAGCGTGAGAAACACAGCGTATTTCAACCCCATCAGCGACAACACAGCACAGGTCTCTTACACCACCGAGTGGATGAGCTTTCAGTCTCCAAACCGCAGTTTGCGTCAACAGTTAGTACTGGCCGTGGGGCAATACACCCAGGAAGGGTTTGATGCCGCTGCCATTGGAAGTATCAGCTACCAACACGATTGGAAACTGAATGAAGAAGCACAGCTGCGCTATGGCGTGGCCTTTGTGCGCCGTGTGTATGACGGCCTTAACTCTGAAGGCCCTGAAGCCAACCTGAGTATTAACTGGAGATTTTAATGACGCATTTCTATGTAATAACAACGTTGCAAACTGTCAGCCGTAGTGCGATCTATCGGTATTTAATGCTTTTGTTACTATGCACTCTTGGCATGGTTGCTCCAGCAAAGGCAGAGTCCGGGCAAAAATATTTGGTTTTATGTTATCACTCGGTACCCAGTGTATTTAATGGCGACCCTGATGGGGTGAGTGTGCTTAATTTAGCGCAGCAATTGGCTTGGCTGCGTGAGAGCGGTTATACCCCCATCCGCATGCAAGACGTTATTCGTGCCAAAAATGGAATTCAACCATTGCCTGAACGTGCCTTTTTACTCACTGTGGACGACGGTTTTGCCGATTTTTATACCCATGTTTACCCCTTGCTTAAGTTTTTTAAAGTGCCGGCAGTTTTTGGCGTAGTCGGGCGTTGGATAGAAGAAAAAGGCGTACAACAAAACGAAACTGATAAATATTTCAGACAGCAACGTTTTGTAACGTGGGAACAGGTTAAAGAAATGTCAGATTCCGGCTTGGTGGAAATTGCCTCGCACTCCTACGACTTGCACCACGGCATTCTGGCTAATCCGCAGGGCAACCTCAAACCTGCCGCAGTTACCCTGCAATTCAACCCGAAAACACATAGCTACGAGACGCCAGAGCAGCAACGCCAGCGCGTGCGCAATGACCTTGAAACCAACTCCATGCTGATTCAAAAACACACGGGTAAACCGCCACGCATCATGGTTTGGCCTTACGGTGCCGTAGATAACGTGGGGGTGCAAGAGGCTGCGAATGTGGGCATGCCCATCAACTTTACCCTGCGCGATGGGCTGGCTTCTACAGCCGACATTGAATCGGTAGAACGTAGTTTGGTGGGGAACGAACTTACCTTGAATTCATTTACCTATATGGTGAAATACGGCATACCCAAGCAAAAAAGCGATCCGGTGCATGCCATTACAGTGAGTCTGGATCGCATTTACCACTCCGACCCGGCAGTGCAGGAGAATAATCTTGGCCGATTGATCGAGCAAATGGTACGACTCGAAGTCAATGCCGTAGTTATCAATCCGTTTACAGCATCCCGAGATCAAGCCTATTTTCCCAACTCGGTACTGCCGATGCGTTCTGATTTGATTAACCGTGTAAGTTGGCAATTGCGAAGTCGTACCGGTGTTAAAGTGTACCTTCAGACTCCACAGGTTGTCGCAGAACAAGTGCAACTGCTCACCTTGTATAGCGAACTAAGCCAATATGCTACAGCACAGGGATTGCTGTCGGACTCTGAACAGTACCTGTTTCAACAAGTAGCCCTGCAACGCATGCGCTACTTTAAGCCAGAGTTCTTATCTTTGGGGGCTGCAAAGCCACAGCTGATTTCGATTGCGGTACAAAACACAGGGGCTAATAGCATAGTGCAAGCGGAGGAAAAAATCCGCTTCTTCCAACGCATGGGTGTCAACAACTTTCTGCTTGATGGTGATGATTTTCTGGACAACCCCAAGTACTTTGAACAGCTAAGAAAAGTACTCTCCCTCAAAGAAAACCCCTACCTGTAACCCAAAGGAGCTAAACTGTGGACACCATCACCCAACCATGGGCATTGCTGCACGCAATCTCTGCCTTTGTATTTTTGTACCCGCTGGCCATGACGCATGTCTGGATGGTCGGGGCACTGTTGTACTACTTCAAATGGGAGCACGGACAACCCGAGACCATTGCCTTGCGGCATTACCCGCCCTTGTCCATTTTATTGCCCTGCCATAACGAGGGCGACAACGTACAAGACACCATCCATTGGCTATTACAGCAGCAATATCCCTGCTTTGAAATAATTGCCATTAACGACGGCAGCACTGACAACACAGCGCATTACTTAAACCAGCTTGCACAGCAGCACCCTCAATTACGGGTGGTGCATCTCGCCACTAACCAAGGCAAAGCCATGGCGCTGCGTATGGGGGCTTTGTTGTCATCGCATGAGTTCCTGGTCTGCATTGATGGCGATGCTTTGCTGGACGTGCACGCCTGTAGTTGGCTCATGTCTCATTTTGAAAGTGCCCATGTGGGCGCAGTCACCGGCAACCCACGCATCCGCAACCGTTCAACCCTGCTGGGCAAAATTCAGGTGGGCGAGTTTTCCAGCATTGTCGGCATGATTAAACGCGCCCAACGTATTTACGGTACGGTGTTCTCGGTGTCTGGCGTAGTAGCAGCATTTCGTAAATCGGCATTGGCGCAAGTCGATTTTTGGAGTACGGACATGATTACCGAAGACGTGGACGTTACTTGGAAACTGCAACGCGCTAGCTGGGAAGTGCGTTTTGAGTCGCATGCCAAATGCTGGATTCTGATGCCCGAAACCCTGGCCGGACTCTGGAAGCAACGCCTGCGCTGGGCACAGGGTGGGGCTGAGGTGTTTTTACGCAATTTGGATGTATTTACCCACTGGTCGCAGCGCCATATGTGGCCGGTTTTGGTAGAGCTGGGTGTGAGCCTGCTCTGGGTATATTCCACAGCTACATTGGCAGTGGTTGCACTTTGGTTGTTAATCACTGGCCAGACACAACAGCTGGCCCAAGGCGGTGCATTTTTCTCATCGCACAACAGCTTTTTCATTTTGGTGCAGGCCAGTCTCGCGCAGTTTGCCTTAGGGCTGCTGTTGGACAGCCGCTACGAAAAAAACCTCGGCAAAATTTATTTGCGCATTATCTGGTATCCGTTTGTCTATTGGATTCTGATTGCTTTTGCTACCTTGGTCGGCTTTCCTAAAGCGCTGTTCAAGAAAAAAGGCCAGCGCGCCGTATGGATTAGCCCTGACAGAGGATTCAAATCATGACCAACCCCCTTATTATTTTGCGTAGCCAGCGACACAACTCCTTGGTAAAAATGCGCGACCTCGTGCTGGCACTGGTTTGCTGGGGCTTGTGGATATCGGTGCTGGTGTCTATTGTCAATGGCGATGGATTTCATTTGTCTGCCACCTACCTTTCTTTGGTGTTGCTGCTCTCACTAGTGCTGTTTCTGTGGTCGGTGGTGCATTACCTTATCAACCCGATACGAAACAAATCCGACATCCAACCATTGAGCCTGAAAAAGCTGGCGCAGCACTTTCATGTGCAAAGTGATCTGGTATCTGGCTTGCAACACGAAAAGCAGGTGCTGGTAGTTCTTTCCACCCATGGCAAGGTGACACAACTGGCCAGCAAACAACAACGTTGGCGAGCGGTGCAATCCTCCTTACCCCACGAAAGACCACAATGAACCCATCCGTAGCTATCGTCAAAGTAAGTTTGGTAGGTATCTTTTTAACAATCTGCATGCCGTCGTACGTAGCAGCCAAACCCTTACCTAAGCAGTCCAAAGCCACTGAGGCAACACCTTTGCGGATAGAGTGGGTGGTAAAAACGGTCAATAACTTTTTTAGCCCGCAGGATGTTGTTACGTTTTTTAACATGGCTCATCAAGCCAAGGTATCAGTGGTTTACCTCAACATCAAGCAAGACGAAGACGACGAGCGCCCCTCAGGACAGGTGTACTACCGCAGCAACATTGCACCCATTGCCTCTGGCTATGAAAACTTTGATGTGCTGGCCAGCGCCATTACCCAAGCCCGCCAGCACAACATCAAGCTCTATGTCTGGATGCCACAGTTTCACGACCAAGTGGCAGCTAAAGCCCATCCACACTGGCAAATGATGGCCAAAAACCAGGGGCGAAGCGTGCCTTTTACCGGCAAGGGCAGGGTAGAGTACTTTGTAAACCCGATTCACCCCGAAGTGCAGGACTACCAACTCAGCCTTATCCAAGAAGTGGTTAGCCATTACGATATTGACGGCCTAGCACTCGACTGGCTGCGCTTTGACGATTACCACATGGACACCAGCCCTTATACCAGAGAGCTTGCAAAACGCGAGCTCGGTTTAGATCCCATGGATATAGACTTTGCCCAACCCTCAACTGAGCGCCAACGCTGGAACCTGTGGAGAGCCAAAAAAATTGCCGACTATACCCAGCGCGTACGCAATACCTTACATGCCGTTAAGCCTAAAGTTAAGCTGGCTGCCTTTGTGTTGCCACCAGAATTTACTGAAGTAGGGCAAAACCTTCGTCTTATTAGTCCCTATCTTGATGAAGTATTGCCCATGGCATATTTCGAAGACTGGCAGTTTTCCTCAACATGGGTCACGGGTCAGCTAATGGGTGATGTAAACCGCTTAAAAGCTCCACGCACCAGCATTAAACCCACGTTGGACGGCAGTGGTTCTAATGAACAAAATATCATGATTATTCAAAAACTACACCAACAATATCCGCAAACCCAGTCGGTTATCTGGTTTTCGCCTTTTTTTTGGAGTCCAAAGCTAGCAGATCGTGTTGTTCATATTCATAAAATGGCAGCCAATACAGCCAAAAAACCCGGTCTATGACCAAAACGTATTCATCATCATTTATGGTCTGTTCCAGAAAGGAAGCTGGAATACAAAAAATAGCCACAAAGTGTAAATAGCGTCGCAGCGTGTCACTGTTGAAAATACCTTTATCGTTCTAATGCAGGTTATGATCAACCATTCTTGCAAAACGCATTTTTTTCCCGCAGACGCACTTATTGGTTTTATGCAACGTTACAACGCCCCTTTTGAAATTCATGTCCACGGACAAGTGGTTTTGCGCGATGATGTCAAGGTGGCAGATTTAGAAGAAGCACTAAAGCCACTTTGGAGTTATTCGGGCGCACGTTCATTTACTGAAGGTTCAAAAAGTGGCTTCGAAGATGAGCCCGGTATTCAGTTTTTGTACCATGATCATATGCTGCAAATGTGCTGGACTGTTTTTGGCGATGATGATTTTCGCCAAACTCTAGACGAGGTTTGCATGAGCCTGAATGAGCTATCCAGCGCAGGCTCTGCCATTGAAGTAACCTTTTACGATGCCGACTTTGATCCTGAAGATGATGATCAAGAGCAAGAAGTCCAGTCGCGCGATGACTTCGTAGTTCTATTTATAGGCCCCACACCTGCTGCCATCATGCAAGTTCAGCGTGATTTGCTGGTACAAGACCTCATTCACATGATGGAGCGCCATTTTGATGCCAGTGAGCTCAGTGGCGTAGTGGATGAAGTAGATAAACTGTTTTCCAACCGCTTTGATGCTTTGGTAAATTCTCTAGATATTGGCAAACCACCGCGTGGTTCCAATTCAGGGTCTGTGCGTTCCGGAGTCAGAAAACCTCGCCGCCTTCATTGATTGCAATAAGGGATTTCCTGTAATGCAATACGAGACATTTATTGTCAGCATCTCTTATACTGTAGGCGTGTTTGATTTAAAACATAACCATTGCAATCATGCTCAAACGGATTAGTGTTGATCAGTTAACCTTAGGGATGCACCTGAAGGAGTTTTGTGGCTCCTGGATGGAGCATCCCTTTTGGCGTAGCGGTTTTGTTATTACCGACCCCAAAGACATTAAAACCATTTGTGCAAGCAGCATCAAAGAAGTCTGGATTGATACCTCCAAGGGCGCTGATGTTGCTGCAGGCGTTCAGGCAGTTACTGAGGCTGAAGTTGATGCAAGTGTTGAAGCGCAGCTGCAAGGTGTAGTAGCGCAGCCTCGACAACTCACTCCAGTTAGCACGGCCGAAGAAATACAGCGTGCCGCCAAAATTTGTTACCGCTCCAAACAAGCCGTTATTTCGATGTTTGAAGAAGCCCGCATGGGCAAAGCGGTTGAAACAGGCGGTGCCAAAAAATTAGTTGAAGAAATTACCGATTCCGTAACTCGCAACCCCGGTGCTTTAATTAGTCTTGCACGGCTCAAGTCGGTAGACGACTACACTTATATGCACTCCGTTGCAGTGTGCGCCATGATGGTGGCTTTGTCGCGTCAGTTGGGTTTGAGCGAAGAAGAAACCCGACAAGCCGGTATGGCAGGCTTAATGCATGATGTGGGCAAAGCACTCATGCCAACAGAGGTACTCAATAAACCCAGCAAACTTACCGATGCTGAGTTTGCCATTATGAAAGGCCATCCCTCTGAAGGTCACCGTTTGCTACTTACCGGCACCAATGTTGACGCAATGGTGCTTGATGTATGCTTACATCACCATGAAAAGGTCGATGGCTCGGGATACCCGGAAGGACTCAAAAACGAAGAGATAAGCCTATACGCCAAAATGGGCGCTGTGTGCGATGTATACGATGCCATTACATCCAATCGTCCTTACAAGTTGGGCTGGGATCCGGCAGAATCCTTGAGAAAAATGGCCGAATGGGCTAATGGCCATTTTGATTCCAAAGTATTTCAGGCTTTTGTTAAAAGTCTAGGTATTTATCCGGTGGGTTCTTTGGTGCAGCTTTCCTCTGGTAGGTTGGGTGTAGTGGTAGAGCAAACCGGTAAATCGCTCACCATGCCTATGGTTAAGGTTTTTTTCAACCTTAAGAACAACATGCGTATTACTCCCAAGGTTATTGATCTGTCCAATCTCGAGTTGAACGAAAAAATCATCAGCCGCGAAGACCCGGCCAAATGGCGTTTTCCTGATCTAAACCAGCTTTGGACGGGTCTTCCCAAAGACCCGTGGCACGCTCTGTAGTTTTTAGCTACCGCGCGTTACCGGCATATCTATCGCTTTAGGGTTGCTCAAGTATTTGCTTAATTCCAGCTTAGCAATAGCATTGCGGTGTACTTCATCCGGGCCGTCGGCAAATCGTAAAGTGCGGGCACAGGCGTAGCTGTAGGCCAGCGGAAAATCATCGCACATGCCGCCACCGCCATGCACTTGCATGGCCCAGTCAATCACTTCACACGCCATACTCGGGGCTACCACTTTGATCATGGCAATTTCGTTCTTAGCAAATTTATTGCCCGCCACATCCATCATCCATGCGGCTTTAAGGGTAAGTAGTCTAGCCATATCAATTTTGCAACGCGCCTCGGCAATGCGCTCTTGCGTTACGGTTTGCGCCGCCAGTGGTTTGCCAAATGCAATACGGGTGTTGGCGCGTTTGCACATCAGCTCTAATGCACGTTCAGCTAGCCCAATCAAACGCATGCAGTGGTGAATTCGCCCGGGCCCGAGCCTGCCTTGGGCAATCTCAAAGCCTCGGCCTTCACCCAGCAAAATATTATTAACGGGCACGCGCACGTTTTCAAACAGCATTTCCATGTGGCCATGGGGCGCATCATCGTAGCCCATAACATTGAGGGGTCTGACAATGGTAATGCCTTTGGTGTCTGCAGGAACCAACAGCATGCTTTGCTGCGCATGGCGCGGCGCTTCTGGGTTGGTATTTCCCATGACTACATACACGGCGCAGCGCGGATCACCAGCACCCGATATCCACCACTTGCGTCCGTTAATCACGTATTCATCACCTTGGCGTTCAATGCGTGTGGCGATGTTGGTGGCGTCACTCGATGCTACGTCCGGCTCGGTCATGGCAAAGGCAGAGCGAATGCTTCCCTCTAGCAAGGGTTTAAGCCAACGCGCTTTGTTTTCATCTGAGCCGTAGCGTGCAATTGTTTCCATATTGCCTGTGTCTGGTGCAGAGCAGTTAAAAACCTCGCTGCTCCAAATGACGCGTCCCATCATTTCAGCTAAAGGTGCATATTCTTGGTTGGTGAGTCCTGCACCCTCATAGCCTGATGCCTGAGCGCTATCCACCGGTAAAAATAGGTTCCACAATCCTGCAGCTTGCGCTTTCGGTTTTAAATCTTCAATGGTTTTAAGCGGTGTCCAGCGTTTTCCTTGTTGCGTATTGGCTGCAATTTCAGCCATGTACGCAGATTCAGCAGGGTAGATGTGCGCGTCCATAAATTCTTGCAGACGCGACTGCAGTTCTTTGGTTTTGGGGGAGTAGTCAAAGTCCATGGGTATTCCAATCAGTAAATATCGGTATCAGCTTTTGTTAGCAAATTGCCATGCTAGGCGTGCTAGCGGTTTGGCGCCTGCGGCAGAACTTACCGCTTGCGCGCTAGAGGCTGTGCCGGCTTCT
>CALPVM020000075.1 GCA_943327015.2 Akkermansia muciniphila | reverse complement strand
GCCGGCAGCGTCATCAGCTCCCCACTGCAGTACGCAAGCCAGCCTAACGTTACGCTGCAAGCCAGCAGTTCCGCTTCTCAGTTACGCACACTGGTAACGTGGCACGAAGCTGCATCCAACGCCAACAACGCACCTGCAGACATTGTGCTGCGTCGTGGCATGCGTGGTGCCAGCGCCTCCGGTAGCAGCGGATTTCTGGCTGCAGACCTGTTGCAAGACATCCCGCAAAAGATAACCCAACTTGCCGCCAGTGGCACCAACTCACAAAACCCGCGTGCACTGATTAACGACAATCAAATCACTCTTGCATTCCAGCAAAACAGTGCAAACAACACCTCAGCTTACAACCTGTACCTAGTGCAGTCGCACAATACAGGTGCGAAGTGGAGCGCCCCACAAAATATATCCAAGCTGAGTGCCCCCGGCGAAAGTGTTAGCGCACACCAACTGGTAGGCACGCCGGCCAGCATTTATAACCCTGTTACTGGCAGAGCTGGCTTGGGTGACACCCAAGACTCACGCATCGTCTTTATGGCCTATGCACTGCATAACAAAGTTTCCAACCAAGGCCAGCCCTTGTTCGTGTCGCGCAGCAAAGACCTTGGGGCTACGTTTGAGCCATTTTTAATGGTGTCAGGCAATACAGCCGCAAATAGCCAGGTGAGCCTAACCCCTTCGCCAGATGGTGCATCGACCAATATTTTGTGGCAAGACAATACCGATGCGATGTTTGCCACGGCCGCACCACCACTCAGCACAGCCACAGACCCCGCACAAGTGCCATGCGGTTGTGGTAGCACCAGCACACCGCAAAAGTGGGATCCGTTGCTACCCGCTATGGCGCTGCTGAGTGCTATAGCTCTGGGTTTAAACCAACAACGCAATACAATAAAATGACATAGTGACACTCTGCATAGCTGGCATACTAGGCGAAAAGTTTAAACCAACCATTTCACTATCGCCATGCACCCCATTTTCCGCAGCCTGGGCACCGTTGCACTTGTTTTATGTACCCTTTACAGTGCGCATGCCGATACCCCGGTGTACAGAAGCACCTGGGTCATCAACAAAATTTACAACCACAACCACCCTTTGGCGGCGCAACGCCCCAATGAACTGGCCAGCAAAATTGCCAAAATGCAGATGAGCCCCACCGCGTTTTACAACGCCACGGCACATCTGTTTTTTGAAGACATGAACAGCTGGAAACCCTCAGCCTACACCAGCTATGCCACCGGCAACACCTGGATTTCGGGCGACATGCAGCTGGGCAGCATGGGGGCAACGCGAGATGCTGCCGGCAATTTTGTTTTTGACACCATCCAGTTTGATGAAGGCTACTGGGGGCAGTACGTGTGGGACGTTCGACGCATGGCGGTCAGCATTGTTCTTGCTGCCAAGGAAAATGGCTTGTCCAACACCAACCAAGACCAATTGGTGCGCGAATTTGTAGATGCCTACCTTTCCACAATGGAAGATTTTCGCAGCAGTAACGAAGAAAAGCACTTCCGCTTAACGGCCAACACCACAACTAACCACATCCACGAACTCATCAAAAAATCTGCCGGCAAAACCCGCTTGCAGTTTCTGGCTGCAAATACCACCGTAGCCGCTGGTAACCGAAAATTCATCAACGGGCGCGGTACAAGCAAACCATCCAACACGGATTACACTGCGATTCAAGCGGCTATGGCTGACTACATTTACACCATTGCGCTATCCAAACGCTTTGACCCACTGTATTACAAAGTCAAAGACATTCGCACCCAATCCGGCACCAGCATTGGCAACATGGGGCGCAAGCACTATGATGTACTGATACAAGGAATATCCACCAGTACGGACGATGACGTCATTTTGGAACTCACACAGCAAAACACCAGCGCTGTGGCTATTGCAAGCAAAGATGCCATGCCCACCTGGGCATACGAGAACCACGAGGGTCAGCGCGCAGCCCGTACTATGCAAGCAGCACAACCTTTAGCAGACGCACTCACGGGCTGGACTACCCTTTACAACATGCCATACCTGGTGCGTGAAAAATCACCCTACACCACCCGACTAGATGCAGCTAGTCTAAAAACTTACAGCAAGTTCTCAGGAAGCGTTCAGTACATTGGCAAAATACTGGCCAAAACCCACGCTATATCTGACAAAGACCACAACCCCGCGCTCAGCCCCTACAACATTGACAAAGAAATTGCCGACATCGTAACTAACAAAACCGGTTTTAAAGACGAAATCACCGAGTTTGCCAAACAATACGCACAGCAAGTCCAGTGGGACTGGACAGCGTTTGTCGAGGCGGGCAAGGCGGAGGTAGCGTTGTATTAACCCGCCACAAACACCCGTGCCTTGCGCGGCGTCAGCACCAGCGTTTCACCGTCCTTAAAGTCCTGCGTTTTAAATTCTTGGGCTGAAATGTGCGCTTCAATTATGTCATTGCTACCGGTTGCTGCCGCATCCACCGGCAGCAACTCCAAGCGCGCAATCGGCCCTACCACAATGGCGCGCACCAGTTTGGCGACAATGCCATTTGCCTGACCGGCTGTATAACGCTGCACATCCATATCGTGCGGACGCACGTAGGCAAAAGCTTTGGCATCTTGTGCATCGTGGTGTTCCGGGCTGGCAAGGCGCACCGCATGGTGGTCTTGACCAATCAGCATTTCACCCTCGTGGGCACGGCCATGAAACAGATTTACATCACCCAAAAAGCCATACACAAAGGGGCTGGCGGGCTGGTCCCACACCTGTTGGGGTGAGCCTACCTGCTCCACCCGGCCAGCATTCATTAACACCACACGGTCGGCTACTTCTAATGCTTCTTCCTGGTCGTGGGTTACAAAAATACTGGTTACGTGCAAATCGTCATGCAGGCGGCGCAACCAGCGGCGCAGCTCTTTACGCACCTTGGCATCAAGTGCGCCAAAAGGTTCATCTAGCAACAACACTTTAGGCTCCACCGCCAAAGCACGTGCCAAAGCAATGCGCTGACGCTGCCCACCCGAGAGCTGCGCCGGATAACGGTCTGCCAGCCAGTCCAGTTGTACCAAGCCCAGCAGGTCATGCACTTTTTGCTTGATAACTGCCTCAGACGGGCGGCTGTTACGCGGCTTCATGCGCAGGCCAAAGGCTACGTTGTCAAACACGCTCATGTGCCTGAACAAAGCGTAGTGCTGAAACACAAACCCCACATTACGCTCGCGCACATGCACATCGGTAGTGTCTTCGCCACTGAACAAAATATTGCCACGGTCTGCGGTTTCCAGTCCGGCAATAATGCGCAACAGCGTAGTTTTGCCGCAGCCCGATGGCCCCAACAAGGCCACCAGTTCACCAGAATCAATATCCAGGCTGACATCGCGCAGCGCATGAAAGTTGCCAAAGTCTTTGCTCACATTTCGGATAGCAATGCTCATCGTATTCTCTTCAAAAAATGGTTTCGTCTATATCAGGCAACGGGACGCTCAGGCGGCAAAGATGCAGCGGCCTTTTGGTCACGCTCAAACTGCCACTCCACCCACGATTTAATGACCAGCGTCACCAGCGCCAGCAAGGCCAACAACGAGGCCACGGCAAATGCAGCGACCGACTGGTACTCGTTGTACAAAATCTCCACGTGCAGCGGCATGGTGTTGGTTTGACCGCGTATATGGCCTGATACCACCGACACCGCACCAAACTCACCCATAGCGCGTGCGTTACACAAAATCACGCCATAAATCAGACCCCACTTGATGTTGGGCAGGGTCACATGCCAAAAGGTTTGCCAGCCATTAGCCCCTAGCACCATGGCGGCTTGCTCTTCGTCAGTACCCTGCGCTTGCATCAGCGGTATCAACTCACGCGCCACAAACGGAAAGGTCACAAACATGGTGGCCAGCACAATACCGGGTACTGCAAAAATAATTTTGATGTCATTGGCTTGCAACCAGCCACCAAACCAGCCATGGGCACCGAACAGCAGCACGTAAATCAAACCCGCCACCACCGGCGACACCGAGAACGGCAAGTCCACCAGCGTCGTTAAAAATGCCTTGCCACGAAACTCGTACTTGGCAATAGCCCACGCAGCGGCCACGCCAAACACCAGATTACACGGCACAGCAATAGCAGCAATCAGCAAAGTCAAACGGATGGCGCTCCAGGCATCGGGCTCTTTCAGAGCCTCCCAATACGCATCAGCCCCCTTACGCATAGCCTCTACAAACACCGCAGACAAAGGCAATATCAAAAACAAAAAGATAAAACCCAAGGCCAGCGCAATCAATGACCACTTGACCCATAACGGCTCGGTAGTGCCCGCTTGGGCACGCCGAACAACCTGACCTGTACTCATGATGAAGCTACTCCAGAACGGCTCCGTTGCCAGGCCTGCAAAGCATTAATGACCAGCAACAACATAAACGAAATGACCAGCAACACCACAGCCACCGCTGTAGCACCAGCATAGTCGTATTGCTCTAGCTTGCTGATAATGATGAGCGGCGTAATTTCAGACACCATAGGCATATTGCCTGCAATAAAAATAACCGAACCATATTCACCAATAGCGCGGGCAAAAGCCATGGCAAAGCCAGTTAGCAAAGCGGGCGCAATGGTCGGAAAAATCACGAACCTAAAGGTCTGCCAACGGGTGGCACCCAAACAGGTAGCCGCTTCTTCGAGTTCTTTTTCTGCATCTTCCAGCACCGGCTGCACGGTTCGCACCACAAACGGCAGACCAATAAATATCAAGGCAATAACCACCCCATTCGGGTTAAAGGCCAGCACAATGCCATAAGGCTCCAACAAACTACCAATCCAGCCATTGCTGGCTAGCAATGCTGTGAGTGAAATTCCGGCCACCGCCGTTGGCAGGGCAAATGGTAAATCGACCAACGCGTCAATAATTTTTTTACCCGGAAAGGTATAACGCACCAGCACCCATGCCACAAGTAAGCCGAATACTGCATTCACCAGCGCCGCTATAAATGAAGCGCCAAACGTGAGGCGATACGAGGCCATCACACGTGGACTGGTTACTGCGGCTATGAACTGATCCCATGTCATGCCAAAGGTTTTAAACACCAAGGCAGAGAGTGGAATCAGCACAATGACACTCAGATAAAACACAGTAAACCCGAGGGTCAGATTAAAGCCGGGAAGAACCCGCCGCTTGGTTCGGCGGGATGCCCCCTTGTTATCAGAAGCAGACATTTATTTCAGGGTGTAGAGCTGGTCAAACTGGCCACCATCGTTAAAGTGGACTTTTTGTGCTTCGGCAAAAGAGCCAAAATACTCTTCCACGTTAAACAACTGAATCGGCTTGAAGGTGCCGGCATATTTTTTCAAAATAGCAGCGTTACGTGGACGAATCGCATGCTTGGCCGCTATTTCTTGGGCTTCGTCGGTGTACAGGTAATTGAGGTACGCACGCGCTTCATCTGCAGTGCCTTTTTTAGCCACAGTGCGCTCTACCACGGCAACCGGGTTGTCAGCCGCAATACTTACACTGGGATGGATTGCATCTACCTTGCCTGCGCCAAACTCTTTGTCTACCGACACTACTTCAGACTCGAAGGTAATGAGCACATCACCCATATTGCGCTGCAAAAAGATGGTGGTTGCATCGCGCCCGCCAGTGGCCAACACCGGCACGTTTTTGTACAGTTTGGAAACAAACTCTGCCGCCTGTGCGTCGGTGCCACCTTTTTTACGCACCTGCCCCCAAGCTGCCAAATACGCCATGCGGCCATTGCCACCGGTTTTGGGGTTGACCACAATCACCTTGACGTCTGGCTTAATCAGGTCTTCCCAATCCTTAATCCCTTTGGGGTTGCCGTTGCGTACCAAAAACAGCATGGTAGAGCTGGTGGGCGCTGCGTTACTGGGAAACTTTTTGCGCCAATCCTTGGCTACCACGCCTGTGCTTGCCAGAAAATCAACGTCTGTTACCGTGTTCATGGTAATAACATCTGCATCCAAACCATCGTTAACAGCACGCGCTTGTTTGCTAGAGCCCGCATGGGACATGTCAATTTTGATGTCCTTGCCCGCAGACTTTTTGTAGCTTGCCACAAATGCCGTGTTAATGTCTTTGTAAAACTCGCGCGAAACGTCGTACGACACATTCAACAACGCAGTTTGGGCACCAGCCCATTGACCAGCCGTTAACGCCAAAGTGGCAACTACCAAAGAGAGCTTTCGTTTTAGAGTCATCATGCTTTCCTTCAAGAAAAAAACCGCATTGTGCCCCGCTCAAAATAAAACCACAAAGAATAAATAGTTTTTTACTTATTCTTTTGGCGCATATAGAAGGGTAAATCATCCAGATAAAATACTTCGGTTTTTACGAACCATTTGTTTTATTAATATTGATTTACGCGAACTAATAACCACCCTACATTTACGCTGTAATCCTTTAAAACCATTCACGGAGCAACTTTATGCGCATCAGCACCAGAGGACGTTTTGCCATTGCCGCCATGATTGACTTGGCATTGCGCGACAGCGCCTACCCAACACCATTGCAAGACCTTGCAATGCGTCACCGCATTTCGCTCTCGTATCTGGAGCAGGTATTTGCCAAACTGCGCCAGCGTGGTTTGGTTGAAAGCACACGCGGCCCCGGTGGCGGCTACACACTTGGCATGCGTGCCAGTGAAATTACAGTAGCAGACATCATTAGCGCCATCGAAACAACCCCCATGCAAATGGAGGATATGCTTAGCGACACTCCCACAGAACACGACCTGTCACAAGATTTGTGGGATGCGTTGCACACCACAGTCATGGCTTATTTGCAAACCATTACACTCAGCAGCTTGGCAGCAGAGCAACGTGCCAAAGGTTTTCAGGTCAAAGAAAAACGTAGCAGCAAAAAAACTGCCGCGGGTATCAGCCCCCCCAAATACGAGCCGATTCGCACCAACGCACCCAATTCGGTGTTTGCATTGGCCCAATCATTGGGTTAAACCTTATCGCAACCCTATGCCCCAGTGATGGTTTTACAGCTGGGGCTGTGTTTTTTTGAAGCACTAACGCTTACTTTTTAGTGTAAATCTGGTCAAAACTAGCGCCATCGGCAAAGTGGTCTTTGTCGGCCTTCTCCCAGCCACCAAAAGCTTGGTCAATGGTAAATACATTCAATTTGGGCAACTGGTTAGCGTACTTAGCCTGCGCTTTTAAAGAGGTGGGACGGTAAAAGTTTTTACCGATGATGTCTTGCGCCTCTTCGGTGTATAAAAATTTCAGATATTCCTCAGCTACAGCGCGTGTACCCTTACGGTCTACGTTTTTATCGACCAGCGCCACGGGTGGCTGTGCCAGCACGCTCAGGCTGGGGTACACAAAGTCCACTTTGTTGCCAAACTCTTTTTCCAGCAAATAGGCTTCGTTTTCCCAAGAGATAAACACGTCACCCTGATTGCGTTGGGCAAAGGTAATAGAAGAACCGCGCGCGCCAGTATCCAGCACCGGCACATTGGCATACAGTTTGGCTACGAATTCTTTGGCTTGTGTCTGGCCACCATATTTGCGTTTAGCAAACTCCCAAGCAGCTAGGTAGTTCCAACGTGCCCCACCTGATGTTTTGGGGTTGGGGGTAATCACCTTCACCCCTGGTTTAATTAAATCGTCCCAATCTTTAATGCCTTTGGGGTTTCCTTGCCGCACCACCAGCACAATGGTGGAGGTGTAAGGCGAAGACGCCAATGGCAAGCGTTTTTGCCAGTCTTTGTGCAACCAGCCTCCGTTTTTATGGATGGCATCAATATCACCCGCCAGAGCCAGTGTTACCACATCAGCATCCAACCCATCAATCACGGCACGCGCCTGTTTACCGGAGCCACCGTGCGATTGTTTAATCGTCACATCCTGACCGGTTTTGGCTTTCCAGTGTTTTACAAAGGCAGCGTTGTACTGTGAGTACAGTTCACGGGTGGGGTCATACGAAACATTAAGAAGTTCGAGTGGCTTTTGCGCCCATGCGCCCAATGCAGCACTGGTTAGCAAAGCAGCAAAGGTCAACTTTAAAAAAGGACGGCGGGGACTGGTAGTGTGTGACATAAAAACTCCTCAATTTGCTTGCAACATTGCAATGCAGCGGATTTTGGAGGTTTTTCGTTAAAACAGGAAATACTGTTTTCTTCTTTGTTTATAATTTAAATGCATATAAAACTCACCATGCCAGCGCTCACAGATACGCTGGCAATGGTGCATGCGCAACAAGTGTTACGCAATGAAATCAGGCATGCACCCGAATCTCGTTGACCACATTGGAAATTCCAGGCGCAGCCCAAGCCGCTCCAGCAGCAGCGGTGCGCTCGGCCCACGAGTCAACACTACCGCGCAGTGTTACGAGTGGCCCATTCACTGCTACTTCTATTTGCTTTGCTTCGCGCTCAGCGTGGCGCGTCAATGCATCCTTAATGCGGTTTACCACATTACCAGGCGTAACACCCACTTTCAGGGTTATGCCGTTACTCACACCCACTACGCCGGTCAAGGGCCGCACGGCGTCTTCGGCGTTTTTGCGCTGGTAGTCCCAGTCCACTTCACCCTTGAGTGTGATCCAGCCTTTTTCGACCTTGACCTGGATTTTTTCATCGGGTACGTGCGAATGCCATTTGAGCGCTGACTCTACAGCAGCAGCGATTTCGGTGTCGCTGCGCTTATGTCCAGGCTCCAGTTTGACGTCAATTTCCATAGCCATAGCTTTAACACCTGAAACACGCCCCACCGCCCGTTCAATGGCATATTTTTCGGTGTAAGTATCCAAATGTCCAGTCAGTGTCACCACGCCATCTTTCGCTGCAACACCAATCTGGTTAGCGTTAATAGCCGGGTCCCAGTCCAGTTCGGTTGTTACATCGTCTTTGAG
>CALPVM020000074.1 GCA_943327015.2 Akkermansia muciniphila | reverse complement strand
TGTTGTAGTCGGTTACCAGCAGATCAAAAGCAAATGGATTTGCGGCTAGCACATCCTGTGCTTCGTGCGGGTCATTAAAGGCAGTAACTACAAAACCCTTGCGGGTGAGTGCGCGCACGATCAAAAATAACAACGCTTGGTCGTCATCTACGTACATCACCCGCTTACCTTTGCCTTGAATTTGTTGGGTGACTACGGGTTCTAGAATCGTGGCCGCTGGTTTTTCGAGGGTGGTTGGAAAGTAGAGCGTAAAGACACTGCCTTTACCCAAGGTGCTTTGCACGTCAATGCTGCCTTGGTGCGTTTGCATAATACCGTGCACCACAGACAAACCCAAGCCCGTGCCTTGGCCTACTTGGCGCGTGGTGAAGAAAGGCTCAAAAATACGCTCCAGCGTGCTGGGTGACATGCCGCTACCGGTATCACTGACTTTGACCGTTACAAAACGCCCCGGGCTGAGTCCAATACGACCACACTGAGGCATATCGATGTCGGTGGTGCTCAGTTCCATGCAGACGGAGCCTTTTTCTTGCCCTACAGCCAAAATGGCATTGGTGCAGAGATTGAGCAGTGCTTGTTCGGCCTGTGTTGCATCTGCCAACACGGGTTCGATGTTATTGTTCAAGATGACCCGGAAATCGACCGAGGGCGGAAGTGCTACTTTAACCAAGCGCGCGGTTTCTTCTACCACCTCGCCCAGTTGGATCGGAATGCGTTTAGGTGCTTCGTTGCGGCTGAATGTCAAAATCTGGCGCACCAGATCACGTGCGCGGCGGCCGGCACGGTCAATTTCGTGTAGGCTGGTCAGTGCGGGCGAGTCGGGTGGAGAGTCTTGTTTGGCCAAGTCTACGTTACCCAAAATGGCACTCAGGATGTTATTGAAGTCGTGCGCAATGCCACCGGCCATAGTACCCATGGCTTGCATTTTTTGCGATTCTCGAAGCTGTGTTTCCAGCGCTACTCGCTGTGCCTCGGCTTGTTTTTTTGCCGTCAGGTCTCGCGCAAAAATAGTGGTAATAGCACCTTGGTGTAGAGGTTGTTTGCGTTGTTCAGCTTCGGCGATGTGTGCGCTCTCAGGTGCTGCATGGTTACGCAAACGACGGTCCAGTGAAACACTTATTTCTACAAAAATTTGCTTGCCCAGCAGGGTGGTGGCTGCATACTCTCCCAAACGGGCTTGCACTTCTACCTGCCCGGATCGCAGGGTTTTATCTACAGCGGGTAAAAAACGCTCCAGCTTGCTGCCTAAAGCCTGGTCGCTGGGACATTCAAATAATGCCGTGGCAGCGGGGTTAAAAACGGTAATGCACTGGTTCTCGTCAATGCACAAAATGGCATCAAGCGACGAGTTAATAATGGCCGCCATACGGTTTTCGCTTAGCAGCAGATCTTCGTTGCGCTGGCGCAGTACGGCGGCACTTTCTAGCAATGCATGGCGCTGCGCCAAAAGGGGCCCTTGGTCAATAATGGCGCAAATAAAGTGCGCTAGCTCGTCCTGCGGGTTTTCGATGCGGGCCATGTGCAGGTCGCCGGTAAAGGTGCCGCGTGATCCGGATAAAAAAACCACCTCGTTGACTTCACTGGTTCCCACCTGCTTGGCATTAATAAAGGCGCTAGCCACTTCATCGGTGTGCACCGAGCTGACAAAGGGAAGCAAAAAATGCAGGGGGGGGTCGTTTTCGAGGGGTTGAAAAAGACGAAGAGCCATGGCATTGCTGGCCATCACCAGGCCTTCCTCGTCCACAACCATCAGTGCCAATGGCACATTGGAGAACAAGGTTGCAAAGCGCTCAGAGGCACCTTCAGCTTCCTGCTGCGAATAGCGCAGAGCTTTGTTTTGGATTTCGAGCTCTGCCTGGTACTTACGCAGGTCTTCAATCATTTGCGCAGGGGCATAGCCATCTACGATAACGTCTTGAGTTCGACCAGTGTCAAGTAGCTGCAATGGTCGCTCAATATTACGGAATTTTTTTCGTTTAGTTCGGTTATTCATGGGCGTAAAACTTGGCGCAGATGCCCAGAGTCTACTCCCAAACGACTGGCTGACCGCTCTTAAGCCAACCTTCGTATTGCGCACCATAGGCTTCTTCGAGCCGTGGTCGTTTTACCTTGAGGGTGGGTGTTACAAAGCCATTTTCGGGTGTCCAAGGTGTGGTTATGGCAACCAGAAAATCTAGTTTTTCGTGAGGCTCCAGTTTGGTGTTAACGTTTTTGAGGTGCACTTTGAGTGCGAGTTCTAAGTTTTTGCGACTATCGGCATGTTGACTGCGCTTAATAGCATCGGCAGAAAGCATGACCATTCCAAACGGTTGGGCAAAATTGGCACCGGTAACACAGCAGGCTTCAATGTCGGGGTGCATCACCAGAATGTCTTCAATCGGTGCTGGTGCTATGTACTTGCCTTTGCTAGTTTTAAATAGATCTTTGACCCGTCCGGTGATGGTTAAAAAGCTGTCTTCGTCCACTTGCCCTTTGTCGCCGGTGTGCAGCCATCCATCGGGTGTAATGGCTGCGGCAGTTTGTTCTGGGTCTTTGTAGTAGCCTTGCATCATGCCTGGGCTACGCATTTGAATTTCGCCAGTTTGGGGGTCGATGCGGCATTCAATATCATGGTAGGGTAGGCCGACAGTGCCGGTGCGATCGGAGTAGGGCAGGGTCGAGTGGGACACGCCGCAGTTTTCGGTCATGCCGTAAACCTCAATCAAATCTAGTCCGAGCTTACGGTACCACTTGAGCACCTCGGAGGGCATGGGAGCGGCACCCCCTGCAGCCAGACGACAATGGTTTAGCCCTAGTTCTTTGAGAAGTTTGCGCTTAAGCAACCAACCCAGCACTGGCAAACGTAAAAGAAGGCTGAGTGTTTTTGGAGGAATTTTGCTATGAATGCCTTGCTCAAACTTGACCCATAAACGCGGAACCGAAAAGAAAACGGTGGGACTTGCACGTCGCAAATCCTGCACAAAAGTGTCGAGAGACTCCGCAAAAAACACTTGTGACCCAAAACGCAGCGAGGCTTGCTCTACCAGCATACGCTCTGCCACGTGGGCCAAGGGCAAATAAGAGATCATTCGATCAGAATTATTCAAGGGCAAGCGGTGCATGGCACTGGAAAGAGACCACGCCATGGAGTTAAACGTTTGCACCACGCCCTTGGGTTTGCCGGTGGTGCCCGATGTATAAATGATGGTGCAAACCGATTGTGCATCCATAACAGGACTGTCGGACAGCGGAGCAGTGCTGGCAACCAGGTTATTCCAGCTCATAGCCTGAATTTGCGGAGCCAAAGGCAAGGCAATCAGGGGAATATGCAAAGGAACGCCCGTTTGCAGGTTGCTGGTGTCGTCTAGTTTGCCAACAAAACAGGCTTTTGCTTCGCTGTGGTTCAGGATATAGGCCAAGGCCTCACCATTGAAAGTGGGGTAAATGGGAACTGACACCATACCTGCCATCATGATAGCAAGATCTGCCAATATCCAGTGCGCGCTGTTTTTGCCAATAATGGCAATTTTGCTGCCTTCAGGCCAATTTTGTGATTTAAGCCATGCCGCCATACAGCGCACTTGATTCGCGGCATCGCCCCAGGTAATCTCTTGTAAACGGCCACCACCCATAGGTTGGCTTAGATAAACCTGATTGCGTTGTTTTTGTTCCCAGCGGTAGAGGCTTTGCAGTGGTAAATCCGCTGCGGATACAGTAATGGGTGTTTGCATAAGGTTATCTTTGTTACTAGATCACATTCTGTATGCAAAGTTTGGAAAAGTGCAATAGTGTTGACCCTAAGTCAAAACATGATTAACAGTGAAAAAAAATGCCATTTTCCGGTCACAATTCGTCCTCGTTTTTAAAATTGCTATAAAAATTCTTTGATATGACCAGCACGACTACTTTTACCATTCGTCCGGCTACATTGCGTGACGCAAAAAACATCGCTGAGCTCCATGTTTCTACTTTTCGCGAAGCTTTTAAATCGCTTGTTGGTGAGGAGCAAATACCCGCAATTCCTGTGCAAAAAAGCCAGGCGTTCTGGCGTGAAGCCATTGAATACAGCGAACCCCAGGTACAAGTGGCTTTGGATGATGACAAAATTGTAGGCTTCGTGGGTTTTGATCGTTGCCGCGACAAGGGCACTCCTCCTACCATGGGTGAAATTTGGGCTATTTATGCTACACCCAGCCATTGGTCAAAAGGTGTAGGCCTGGCGTTGTGGGATGCAGCGCGCGAAGGTCTGCAAGAAGAGGGCTGTACCCATGTCAGCGTATGGGTGCCGCTGGCTAATGAGCGCGCCTTGCGCTTTCATGAGTTGGCCGGTTTCAAGCGCGACATGGCCAGTGCCAAAACCGTGCCTATGGGTAATGTCAAAATTGAGGAAATCCGTTTGAAACGAATGCTGGCTTAACGCGGCTAGGGCAGCCGTTTTACGATGACGCTGCCTATTGAGTAACCTGCACCAAATGAGCAAATGACACCCACCTCGCCGGTTTGAATATCGGCCTGGTGGCGGTGAAACGCAATAATAGAACCGGCAGAAGCAGTGTTGGCAAACTCGTCCAAAATAACCGGGGCTTCGTTCAGGGTGGCTTCACGCCCTAGCAGTTTACGGCTAATGAGCTGATTCATTGATAAATTAGCCTGATGCAGCCAGAAGCGACGAACATCCGACGGTTTTAGCTGCATTGCATTTAAATGGCTGGTAATGTGTTCCGCTGCTAGTGGGCAAACCTCTTTGAACACTTTGCGGCCTTCCTGCTTGAAAAGCAGGTCACGTGCTTCTGGGTTGCGGTCTTCACTACGCGCTAAAAAACCGGAGTTGTTGCGGATGTTGCTGGAAAATTGGCTGAGCAGTTTAGTTCCCAAAATCTCAAAAGCTCCGGCGGGGGCAAGGTCAAGCCGTTCAATGAGCAGCGCTGTGCACACATCGCCAAAAATAAAGTGGCAATCCCGGTCTTTCCAAGCCAGATGCGCCGAAGTAATTTCGGGGTTAACTACCAATACGGCGCGCGCTGAACCGCAACGTACAGCATTCACCGCCTGCTCTATGGCAAAGGTGGCAGAAGAGCAGGCTACGTTCATGTCAAAGGCATAGCCGTTAATGCCCAGCGCTGTTTGGATTTCTATGGCAATGGCTGGATAAGCGCGCTGCATATTGGCTGCAGCGCAAATAACACCATCTATATCTGCGGCAGTTTTTCCTGACGCTGTTAAAGCCTGTTGCGCTGCATCTACCGCAATTTCTGCCATGAGTGACAATTGTCCATCTGGCCGTGCTGGAATATGCGGGCGCATGCGCGCGGGGTCGAGAACGCCAGACTTATTGATAACATAGCGGTGTTTGATACCGGAGGCCTTTTCAATAAAAGCAACACTCGACTCAGTTAGGGCGGTAAATGTACCAGCAGCAATGTCGGCGGCATGCACTTGGTTTTCGTGCTGAGCATAGGCATTGTAGGCGGCTACCAACTCCTCATTGCTAATGGTTTCTGGCGGTATAAAAAGACCAGTGCTGCTGATGGCTACACGATGCATGCTAAAACATATTCCATAAAAAAACCCGCTGTTGCGCTTTGGCCGCAGCGGGTGATACTTAGCTGGTTAATTAAAACCTGTATCAGGCTTCTCCACCGAAGAACTTAGTCAGGTTTGCCAAATAAATTTTTGTCATTTTGTCAAACTCGGATTTTACCAAGGGGGTAAGCACCATTTTCATGAGGCCGGGAGCGGGAATAGAGAAGTCACCATGCACAGACATGGCAATGGTCGTGCTTTTTTTGTTGTCTTTTATTTTCCAGTTGCCATTAACCAGTGAGTTGCCAACGCCTTTAACCGGAGTCCAGGTAATGATGCCGGTTGCGGGGTTGCTGACGTATTTGGAGGCATATACGGTTTGCAAGAAGAATGAGCCCACGCCGATTTTTTCCATTTCCCAGCGGAAAACACCATCGCCTTCATCGACAAGCTTATCTACCTTGGGGTAGTGAACAGCAGAACCGGGGACGTCGGACAGAGTATCAAAAACTTTTTTGTAGGGTGCTTTGACGGTGAATTCAACGTCCATTTCACACACGATATTAACTGCCATGCAAAAACTCCTCTGAAAATTTGTATAAACACCTGTCTATGTTACTGCAATAGAAACCCACTTAACACTTTAGCTACCCATCTTTTCGTTTTTTTGTACCTATTCACTGTCAAAATAGATGTTTTATTTGAGAGGTAGATGTATATGGCCAGTAGTCTTTTTGCTTTGTTGGACGACATTGCCACTGTTTTGGACGATGTTGCAATTCTCACCAAAGTGGCCGCCAAAAAAACAGCGGGTGTTTTGGGTGATGACCTGGCGCTGAACGCACAGCAAGTCACAGGTGTGAGCGCCAATCGTGAAATTCCAGTGGTGTGGGCGGTGTTTAAAGGGTCGTTTATTAACAAGCTAATCCTCGTGCCGTCTGCCTTACTTATCAGTTTTATAATGCCTTGGCTGGTTACTCCCTTATTGATGATTGGTGGCGCCTACCTTTGCTTTGAGGGCTTTGAAAAACTGGCACACAAATACATGCACAGCCGCGAAGAAGACGCAGCCCACGAAAAAGAGCTGATGGATGCCATGCTCGACCCTGCAGTGGATATGGTGGAGCTGGAAAAAGAAAAGATCAAGGGTGCTGTACGCACCGACTTTATTTTGTCGGCAGAGATCATTGCCATCACTCTGGGAACCGTACAAAACAGCCCTTGGTTAACCCAGCTGAGTGTGCTTTCAGGCATTGCAATCATCATGACAGTGGGTGTGTATGGCTTGGTTGCAGGCATTGTAAAAATGGACGATGCCGGCTTACACCTGACACGCCGCACTGGCACGGGGCTATGGGTTCAACTGCAGCACCAGTTAGGGCTTGCTTTGTTGCGGGTTTCTCCGGTGTTAATGAAAACGCTTTCTGTGGTGGGTACAGCGGCCATGTTTTTGGTGGGTGGTGGTATTTTGGTGCATGGCTGGCCGTGGCTGCACCATGCAGTTCAAGCATTTGTAGCACCATGGACTGCCCCTGAAGCAGTGGGCATGGCTGCTGCCGTAGTGCCAGTGTTGGTACCGCTACTGGCTGATGCGGTCACCGGTATAGTTGCCGGAGCACTGGTTTTGGCTGTTGTGATGGCAGTAAAGCGGCTGCGTGGCTAAATGTTGGTAAATTAAATTACAGGTTCATCCGGAATAATGAGCATAGGGGCATAAAATCATGACCCTATGCAAAATAAGTCATTATCTCTATTTCCATCCCTTGCGATTTCTCTAATGCTGTCGATGGCTTGCTCTGGTGTAATAGCGCAATCTGAAGCGCCACCTGAAAAAACTGCAGAACAAAAAGACTTGGAATCCGCCAAAAAGTGGTCGGTGTATTGGGGGTGGAACCGATCCACCTACTCCAACAGCGACATCCACTTTTGGGGTGCAGACCACGATTTCACGTTAAAAAACGTGGCTGCTACGGATATCCATATGGATTTGGGTGTACAAAGCTTTGTGGACACCTACCTGAACCCGGCAAACATTACCATTCCACAAACCAATTTTCGTATTGCTTACCAATACGATGCAGATACCGCCATAGCTCTTAACTTGGATCACATGAAGTATGTGATGAGTGCTGATCAGGTGGTGCACATGCAGGGTTATTCTCCAGGGCAAACTTGGAATGGCGACAAAAAATTAACCACTGACTTTTTGAATTTTGAACACACCGATGGCCTGAACATCATCAGTATTGAGCTGGAAAAACAGCGACCGGTACAGTGGTTCGGGCCCGGTGTTAAGTCTCGGGTGTTTGCTTTGGCGGGCGTAGGAGTGGCTCTACCTAAAAGCAACGTAACGCTCAATTTTCTAGGACGCGTGCGTAATGATGAATTCCACTTCGCGGGCTATAGCGCCGGCGTGGGTGCTGGCCTAGAGGTAGACTTTTGCAAAGACTTCTTTGTGCGTTCTGCATACAAAGCCGGTTTGGTTAATCTGCCCGACGTGCTAACCAGCTCAAAAGGCGATAAGGCCGCGCACCGTTTTAGCTACGAAGAGCTTTTAGTGGTGTTCGGCGCTCGTTTTTAACGGCTATTTGCCCGTTCTACGCACCCTTATTAGCTCATCCAAAATCAGGCAGGCAGCGCCTATTGTGATGGCGCTGTCCGCAATGTTAAACGCCGGAAAGTGCATGCCACGCCAGTGGAAGTCTAAAAAGTCAACCACGTAGCCGTACAACACCCTGTCAATGACATTGCCGATGGCTCCGCCCAAAATACACGCGAGTGCAAAACTGAACAGTTTTTGACCCGCATGCGATTTAAGCATCCACACAATCGCAATAGCTGCAATCACTCCGATGGCGGTAAAGAACCAGCGCTGCCAGCCCGATGCATCTGCCAAAAACGAAAATGCAGCGCCGCTGTTGTGCACCCGCACCACATTAAAAAAACTGCTGACATAGGTGCTGTCGCCATGCTGGTAAAAGCCGACAATCAGCACCTTGGTAAACTGGTCAGCCAGCAAAATAATAAAAGCCAAACCCAGCCACTGCAGCATGCTGTTGTTGGCGGTGACGAGTGCTGTTTTTCCTTTGGCCATTAGGCACACACACGGGCTTCGCCCGCGCCATATAAGTTGCTGGTGCAGCGTCCGCAAATGGTGGGGTGGTTGCTATCTACACCTACATCGTCACGGTAGTGCCAGCAGCGCTCACACTTCGCGGCTTGTGATGGCAGGGTGGCAATTTCTAACGCATTTCCCGTCTTTAGCGTAACCGCCGAGGTGATAAACACAAACTTCAGATCATCCCCTAGGCTGGACAACAAGGCGTAGTCGTCTGCAGCTACGGTGAGTGCAACTTCTGCTTGCAGGGATGCACCTACCTGGCCTGCGGCACGCAGGGTTTCAATGTCTTTGTTCAC
>CALPVM020000073.1 GCA_943327015.2 Akkermansia muciniphila | reverse complement strand
TGCCTTTAAAAGTAATGCCGGGTTGCTGTAACCAAGCATCAATCAGTTTGGAAGGCTTGATCCACCCTGCGTGGGTGTGCCATAGGGGTTGCAAGCGTGTGGCGCTGTCAAAACGGTGTTCTTGTACGCCCGTGCCACTCCAGTCTTGACCTTCTGTTAACAGCCGGTGGGCATGGTGGAGCATAAGCCGTGTGCCACAGCGCGACATACGGGAGCGCGCGCAATCGTCAGCGGTAACATAGGGAGCAACCACTCCCGCCGGCAAGCCGGAGGCAGCTTGTGCCGGGCTTGCATGCGTGTCAAACACGGTCACTTGCCAACCACGCAACGCCAGCGCTTGGGCAATACTGGCACCTGACAAGCCCGCACCCACAATAGCGCAACGCCCAGCAGGGTGCGGGTAGGCATAGTTAGTTTGGCGGCTGGTTTTAATCTCCCAGTCGGGTGCGTACTCTACTTCAAACCCTGCATTTGACTCTATGGGTTTGAAACCAGCTTGGTGCAAATGCAAAAATAAGCCATCTTCAAAGTCAGACATGCAGACGCGTGTGCCGCGCTTGCAATGGCGCGTGAGCGACTTAACAGCCCAGCCGTCCCATGCGGGATTAAAAACATCTACCAAAACTTGATCTGCCTGCAGCCGGAGTTCGTCGAGCGTGCTTTTAAGCGCGCCTACACACAATGTCAATGAAACGTGCCCGTCCTGCAGCAAGATGCGGTGAAAACCATGCTGCACCCCCATGCATTGTTCGGCCAGTGCCGAGGCTAGGCGTTCTAATTGTGGGTCGTGGTAGTAGTTGTCAGCTAAGTCAAACCAGTCGGGTAAGTCAGCTTCTTCAACTACCGCCACATAATGCAGCATGCGGGGATGCTGCGGGTCAATTAACCAGTTTTGCCAAGTGCCAAGTAAATTAGCGCCGCCTTGAAAAGCAGTATCCAGCACCGTCCAAACGGAGCGATCTGCCCAATTGGGTAACGGTGCCTGCATCACTTTAAGCGCTATGCGCTAGGCGGCACGTAGCCTTGGGCAGCGTCAGCTCCACCACCAAAAAAATGGTTTTCCATTTGTCGAACTAGATACTGGCGGGCCCGTGCATCGGCCATGTTCAGGCGGTTTTCATTGAGCAGCATCGTTTGGTGTTTAAGCCAGGCAGCCCAGGCTTCTTTGCTCACGTTTTCCCAAATGCGTTTGCCCAATTCGCCGGGGTAGGGTGCAAAATCAAGGCCCTCTGCTTCTTTGCCCAATTTGATGCAGTTCACGGTACGCGCCATAAAATTCTTTCGTATTCAGGTTAATGGTAAGCTTAGTTTAAATGTTTGCGTATTTCCATAGGTGAAAGGAATGATATTTTGAATTTTCTACTGCACTGGATGGATCGTTTTCCACGTCGCTTGATGTTTTTGGTGAGCTTGGGTTGTTTGGGTTTGCTACTTTATGGCATGTATTTGCAACACGTGGTGGGCTTGGAGCCTTGTCCGATGTGCATTGTGCAGCGCTATGCCTTGGTGTTGGTGGCAGTGGTTGCAGCTTGTACCGCTTTAAGTGACGCCAAAAAAGTGCTTGTAGGTGGCAACGTGTTGCTGGTGTTACTGGCAGCTGGTGGGGCTTTTGTGGCAGCACGCCAAAGCTGGCTGCAGTGGTATCCACCTGAGGTGGTGTCGTGTGGGCGCGACCTGTATGGAATGATTGAGAACTTTCCGTTGCAGCGTGCCATTCCCATGATTTTTAAGGGCAGTGGTGACTGCAGTGCCGTGGACTGGACGTTTTTGGGTGGATCGATTGCCAACTGGTCGTTCGTTTGTTTTTGCACCATCGCCACATTCGGCATATTGATGGTGTGGCGCAGACTACGTTAGTTTTTTAACCAGAACCTGGCTTTTGCGGTCCCAGTTGTATTTGCGTTTGCGGGCTTCGGGCAGCCAGTCGGGGTCTACCGGCACAAACCCACGTTTAATAAACCAGTGCATGGTGCGGGTAGTGAGAACAAAAATGCTTTGCAGTCCGGCAGCCTTGGCGCGCTGTTCTACCCGTTTGAGCACCCGCTCGCCATCGCCCTGGCCTTGCGATTCGGGCGAAACAGTCAACGCCGCCATCTCGGCCGTGCGTGCTTCGGGGTAGGGGTAAAGTGCGGCGCAGGCAAAAATAATACCGTCGTGCTCCAGTACCGTGTAGTATCCGGCATCGCGTTCTATTTCGGTGCGGCTACGTTTAACCAAGGTGCCATCGTTTTCAAACGGCTCAATTAGTTGCAAAATGCCGCCCACATCGTCGGCGGTGGCTTCGCGCAGTTCTTCCAGTTTTTCATCGACCACCATGGTGCCTATGCCGTCGTGTACATACACCTCCAACAAAATAGAGCCGTCCACGGCAAACGGAATGATGTGGCTGCGTTCTACGCCGGCTTTGCAGGCCTTGACGCAGTGTTGCAGGTAAAAAGCGGTGTCGGTGGGTTGGTTGGCTTGGGGCAGCTCGGATAGCAGCTTTTCTGCTTGGGCCAGGGGGAGTTCGGTGTCAATCGGGTTGTCTTCGCCAGCAGGGTCGCTGGGGCGCGAACGGATACCGGGCACTTCGGTCAAAAATATCAGTTTATCGGCTTGCAGTGCAATGGATACTGAGGTGGCCACTTCTTCCATGGTGAGGTTAAAAGCCTCACCGGTGGGCGAGAAACCAAAAGGCGAAATCAGTACCAGCGCACCCATGTCTAAAGTGCGTGTAATCCCGGCAATATCGACCTTACGTACGACGCCGGAGTGCTGAAAATCTACGCCATTCACAATGCCAACCGGCCTTGCGGTAATAAAGTTGCCAGATATCACGCGCACCGTGGAGTCTGCCATTGGGGTATTGGGCAGTCCTTGGCTAAAGGCGGCCTCAATTTCATAGCGTAACTGGCCAGCGGCTTCTTGGGCACAATCGAGTGCCACCATGTCGGTAATGCGGATGCCGTTGCTGTACTTGGGGGTATGGCCTTTGGCGAGTAACTGCTCATTGACCTGGGGTCTGAATCCATGCACCAGCACAATTTTGACGCCCATACTTTGGATCATGGCCAGGTCTTGCGCCAGACTGGTGAGCCGTCCGGCTTCAATTGCCTCACCGGCAATGCCCACTACAAACGTTTGGTTACGAAATTTGTGGATGTAGGGCGCAACAGAGCGAAACCACGGAACAAAAGTGAAGTTAAAAACAGAAGTCATGCGCTCTATGCGTGGGCGTTAAAAAATGCGTTATCCAATATATTTGTGAGATGCTACTCGAGCCGTTGCAGGTGCCATGCCCAATTTCTTTTTAATGTACAACGTAGCGCCTTCTTTCAGCTTCTCGAACGAGCTTTTTTCGATGTACATGCCTTTGTTTTGGCGTATGGGGTCGAGCACATAGCGCGATTCGTTGATAAAACGCTGGCATTCTTTGATGAGCGGGTCAAGATGGTTTTTCTTGTTTTGCTCCCACTGCGTCATCCAGTTGTCTTCGATGATGTTGTTACTCATGATGTTGAGCACATTGCTGGTGGTGTTGTTGGCCAGATAGTAGCAACCCAGCAGCGGCGACACTTTGAAAATATTGGAGGTTAAATACTCGCCAGGTGTGGTGCTGAGTATCAGGTTGACCTGCTTCATTTCTTTATAACGCGCACCCATAATCATGACCTTTTGGCAGGTTTTGGCAACCGCGCTGGCTGCTGCAACTGCCGGCCCGGTAACGCCGCCTAAATCTGCAAACAAACCTGCCGTGGATACCGCTAATTGGGTGGTTTGAATGGTTGCGAGGGTAGCGTGTTCGTCACGGCTGGTGCGTAACAGGGTGGCTACGGCATCGCAGGCATCGCGTGCGTTGCCGGGTAACAGAAAATTGCGCTGAATCGAAGTTTTGCGTGATTTGTGCCAGTCGCTGGCTGCAGTGCCCCAGCTGCTCGCAGCCTGTGCGCCCGCTTTGACCTGTTGCACAATGGGCAGTGCAGAACTGAAGAAGTCTGCCAAAAAGTCTACGCCTAGCTCGGCAATAATGACGTTCAAATCAAGAACATCGAACAATTCAAACAACAGCCGCAATACTTTGTCAAAGCCCGGAATGGTAAGAAGTTTAGGAAAGTCTATGCCCGGAATATTGATAAAGCTGAAATCAATTTCGCCTAAATTGATGTTGGGTAAATCCAAGCTGGGAAGACCCGGAAAATTAATATCAGGCAGCGACAGATGGGGCAGGGAGATGTTGAGGTCAATATCAAAAAAGTCTGGAAAGCGCAGCTTGAGATCCGGGAACAGAATGTCAAAATCAATATTCAGAATTTTGCTTAAATCCAGCAGCAAGGACGGGATATTGATATTGGGTAACTTGATAGCTAGTGCATAGACCAATGCACGCAGCGAAATGTTGGGCAGTAAGTCTTTGAACTTGAGAATGCCTTTGAGGTTGATCCGGATCCGGGGCAGGTCAAAGCCCGGCAGGCTACCTAGTTTGATATCGGGTATCCAGCTCAGGTCAATGCCTGGCAGTGAAAGCGTGGGAATACGAAAATTCACCAATCCGCGCAAATCAATGCCTTTAAAAATGTTGATATTGAGTGTGGGAACGTCCAATCTGGGTATGGCAACTCCGGGAACAGCGGCGAGTTTGTCTTTACATTCCTTGGCACTTTTGGCCAGGGTTTTTGCATCTTCTATCCGGCTTTTGGGTTTGAGTTGCGTGCCCACAAACATGGCGCGTAATGACTCTTTGCGTTCGCGTTTGATGTGCATAAACGCTGCTTGGAGTTCTATTTCTTCTTTAAACGTTAAAGCCATGTTGGTCAATCCTCAAATAGTTATGCTGTGTACCGTATGCTGCGAATGTAACCAACGCTTTACAGTATGAAATAAAGATGCGCTATTGCCGGTGCTAAAGAATTGTAGTGTATTCAATGGTTCAGTTGATGCTAATTTGCTGTCACACAATTTAAAATGATCAGTAATTATGCGCTTGGTTTGCCGTGCCACCGGCGCTCCACCTTCTAGAAACTGAATCGGGTAACCCGCCAAGTTTTGCAGAATGGGTGCGATAAATGGGTAATGGGTGCAGCCTAAAACTAAAGTGTCGATATTGCCCGGGGCGTGCCCAAAAGAGCCCATGTTTTGCATGCAATCGGAGCTGATGCGTAGTATTTGGGCTGCGTCATCGCGCTCAATTGCATCTGCCAGGCCATCACAGGGTTGCAGAATAAATTCTGCCTGGTCTTTGAGGGATGTGTACAGGGTTTTGAACTTTTCGCTGCCCAAAGTGCCACGCGTGGCCATTACGCCAATGCGCCCGGTTCGGGTCATAGCAACGGCGGGTTTGAGGGCTGGTTCTATGCCAATAATTGGCAGGTTGGGGTGCATGGCGCGCAGGGTATGGATGGCTGCAGCGGTGGCCGTGTTGCAGGCCACCACCAGCGCTTTGATGGCATGGCGTTGTATCAGATAGTCGGTAATGGCGTGCGAGCGCTCAATGATGTGGGAGTCATCGCGCTCACCATAGGGTGCGTGGCCGCTGTCGGCCACGTACACAAATAGTTCTTGTGGCAGCTCAGCGTGGAGCGCGCGCAACACGCTCAGGCCGCCAACGCCACTGTCAAAAACCCCGATGGGGTGCATGTTTCCCGAACGCCAAGTTACTGGGGTTTGACCGGAATGGTCTTCAATTCGCCGCTGGCAATTTTCTTTTGCCATTCTGCCGGGCCGGTAATGTGCGCACTGGTACCGCCTGCATCTACGGCAACTGTTACAGGCATGTCAACCACGTCAAACTCGTAAATGGCTTCCATGCCGAGGTCGGCAAAGCCGACCACGTTGGCTTGTTTGATGGCTTTGCTGACCAGGTAAGCTGCACCACCCACGGCCATAAGGTATGCGCTTTTATGATTTTTAATCGATTCAATAGCGACAGGTCCACGCTCGGCCTTGCCAATCATGGCAATCAGGCCGGTTTGGCTCAGCATCATTTCGGTAAAGCCATCCATGCGGGTGGCGGTTGTGGGGCCTGCAGGGCCTACGGCTTCGCCTTGAACCGGGTCGACCGGGCCCACGTAGTAAATCACTCGGTTGGTAAAGTCTACCGGCAGCTGTTCACCCTTGGCCAGCATGTCTTTGATGCGTTTGTGTGCCGCGTCACGACCTGTCAGCATTTTGCCGTTCAGCAACAAGGTGTCGCCGGGTTTCCAGCTCGCAACCTCTTCCTTGGTCAGGGTGTTGAGGTCTACTTTTTTACTCTTGGCATAGTCGGGCATCCATTGCACATCGGGCCAGAGGCTTAAAGAGGGAGGATCAAGGTATACCGGGCCACTGCCATCCATCACAAAATGGGCGTGGCGGGTGGCAGCGCAGTTAGGAATCATAGCCACTGGTTTGCTGGCAGCGTGGGTCGGATACATTTTGATTTTGATATCAAGCACGGTGGTTAAGCCACCCAAGCCTTGCGCGCCAATGCCAAGGGCATTAACTTTTTCATACAGTTCCAAGCGCATTTCTTCTACCTTGGTCAAGGCTTGTCCGGCGGATGATTTGGCTTGCAGCTCGTACATGTCAATGTCGTCCATCAGGCTTTCTTTGGCCATGAGCACGGCTTTCTCGGCGGTGCCGCCGATGCCAATGCCCAGCATGCCGGGCGGGCACCAACCGGCACCCATGGTGGGCACGGTTTTAAGTACCCAGTCCACCACCGAGTCGCCAGGGTTGAGCATAATCATTTTGCTTTTGTTTTCGCTGCCACCGCCCTTGGCAGCAACGGTGACATCTACCGTGTTGCCGGGAACAATTTCGGTAAAAATCACCGCAGGGGTGTTGTCTTTGGTGTTTTTGCGTAAAAACTCCGGGTCTGCCACCACGCTGGCACGCAAGGTGTTGTCCGGGTGGTTGTAGCCACGGCGCACGCCTTCGTTGATGGCGTCATCCAGGCTGCCGGTAAAGCCTTCCCAACGCACGTCCATGCCTACTTTGAGGAACACGTTCACAATGCCGGTGTCCTGGCAAATAGGGCGGTGGCCGGTTGCGCTCATTTTGCTGTTGGTAAGAATCTGTGCAATAGCATCTTTGGCGGCTGCGCTTTGTTCGCGCTCGTAGGCACGTGCCAAATGGGCAATATAGTCGGCAGGGTGGTAGTAGCTGATGTACTGCAGAGCAGCAGAGATAGATTCAATCAGATCTTGTTGGCGAATGGTGGTCATAAAAGAGGGTTGGTGTTTAAAGGAAATAATCTCAAGTTTAACGAATTAGCTGACCCGGGCTGAGCATGTTATTGAAAGAATTATGGAAGCGTTGCGGTGTAAGTTTGGCCTTCTAGCGGTTGCGAAATGATGCCATCGGTAGAGATGAATTTTATCGGGATGCTTTCCCATGCATCAAGAGAAATGGGTTTTTTTACAGCAAAATGCAAGTGTGGTCCGGATGCATAACCGGTGGCGCCGGAATATCCAAGCATTTGACCCGTTGAAACTTTTTGTCCTGTTACAACTGTAACTCCCTGGAATTTGAAATGTGCGTAATCGGCAATGGTTGCATCAGCATGCTGAATTCGTACATAGTTGCCATCGGCTTCGCAGCGTTTTTCTGGGCAACCTGCAGTACCGTTGCTTTTAATGTCAACAACAGTGCCAGCTCTGGCGGCTAAGACCGGTGTACCGATGGGCATGTTGAAATCAATGGCGAAACGGTTGCTGCCCTTGTGGGTAAAAGCACCATCAAAGCCTTGTCCAACCAAATGGCTGGAGCCAGGGTTAAAAGGTAATCTGTACACAGTGGATGCATCGTGATGTGCATAAATATTGCCAATTACATGGCGTATTTTTAATTGAAAGCCCTGACTATGGGCCATTTTTTCACGAGTTAGTTGGGCAATGGTTAATTGACTGCGCGCGGGTAACACTTTAATAAGGGGGAGCGCCGGGTTGGACTTCAGGTTGTCTAGTTGTGCGTCCAGATGCATTGTTACGTCACCATAGGTGCTGTTTTTTGCTATCAAATCAATGCCTAGCATTGTGTTTGAACTTTCTATGCAGACATCACCTTTGCAGGGGGCTGGGGGCGCAAGTTTATGCACGTTAAATTGGTATGCGTAACTGTAACCTTGTCGGGCGTCTATGGGCTCTAGGGTTGTAACAAGAGCCTTTTGAAATGGTGGTACTTCAAGTCGTATTGGTAGCGTTGGCGATGCTTTTAAATTTTTTAAATCGGCTGTAATCTCCATAACAGCCGTTGTTGATGCTTGATTTTGTGCGTGTAGCTCAATACCAGCAGGTGTTTTTTGGGATGCAATGCAAACATTTTCTACGCAATTTGCGTAGGCTTGGGTAGTAATGAGAATAGAAATGTGAAATAAAAACGACTTTAAATAATGGCGCATTGACATTGGTAATTGTGACTTGAAGCCTTGTTTGGAGTGCGGCCTGAATTGATAGGCTTTGACATTTTAGTAGCGGCATCATTAGAAGGTGTTGTGCAAGCTAATTGGCGGGTGCTATAATATTGGGCTTAGCCTTGCTGCACCCTGAATTAAGACGCCAGGGGTGGCTTTCAATTTCCCGTTTTGGGGTATCCACAAGGAGTATCAATGCGTCATTATGAAATCATTCTCATGATCCACCCGGATCAGAGCGAGCAAGTTCCTGCCATGCTGGAACGTTATAAGGGCATGATCACTACCGGCAACGGTAAGATTAACCGTGTTGAAGACTGGGGTCGTCGCCAGTTGGTGTACATGATCAACAAGCTTGCCAAGGCACACTACATTTGCCTGAACATCGAAGCCAGTAAAGAAGTTATGGCTGAGTTGGAGCATGCATTTAAATTTAATGATGCTGTGTTGCGCCACCTTACTGTTTTGAAGAAGAAAGCCGAAACCGGCCCATCTTCGATGATGAAAACCGTAGAGCGTGAAGACGCCCGCAAAGCGCAGCAGGCTGAGTATCAGGCCTGAAGTAGCTAGCAACCAGATAATTTAGCCTGTACGGAGTGCTTACAAATTTACTGGTTCTGAGT
>CALPVM020000072.1 GCA_943327015.2 Akkermansia muciniphila | reverse complement strand
GTCGCGGTCGTACTCTTTGGCTTTTTTGACCATGCGCTCTGTCATGGCGGCAATTTCGGCCATAAAAGTGTCGCGCCGCAGTTTGCCCTGCTCCATTTGCGATAACTTATATTCCCACTCGCCGGTGAGCTCGGCTTTGGAGAGTTCTTCTACGCCCAAGCCCCGCAGCAGGGTCATGAGCTGAAAGGCTTTGGCTGTGGGTATTAACTCCCGCCCTTCACGCAGCATGTATTTTTCGGCAATCAAGCCTTCAATAATCGACGATCGCGTGGCAGGCGTACCCAAACCTTTTTCCTGCATGGCTTCGCGCAGTTCGTCGTCTTCCACAGTCTTGCCTGCGCCTTCCATGGCTCCGAGCAAAGTAGCTTCAGAATATCGTGCCGGTGGCTTGGTTTTAAGCCCTTTGGTGTCGGCCTGGGTGGTTGTTACCATTTCTCCTGGTTTTACCGGCACCAAACTTTGCCCTTTGTCGCCCTCTTTGGCATCAGCCACTTCGTCGGCGGCTTCTTTGCCATAAATGGCCAGCCATCCCGGTTTTACCAGCACCTTACCTTCGGTTTTAAAGCAGTATTTGCTGGCATTGCGCTCCACCGTGCTGATGCGGGTGGTTACCATGTACTCTGCACTCGGGAAAAACACCGCCATAAAGCGACGCGCCACCAAGTCATAAATTTTTTGTTCTGCCTCGCTCAAACCACTAGGCGCTTCCAGTGTAGGAATGATGGCAAAGTGGTCACTGACCTTGGCGTTGTCAAACACGCGCTTGGTGGGCTTTACAAAATTGCCATTCAGCGCTGTTAAAGCATGCGGTGCCAAATAGCGCATGCCGTGCGCTTGCACGTCCGCCAGCATCTCAAAGGTTTTACGTACCACGGGCACATAGTCTTCGGGCAGCGCACGTGAATCGGTACGCGGGTAGGTTAGCGCCTTGTGACGCTCGTAGAGTGACTGAGCGATCGAAAGTGTAGTTTTTGCAGAAAAACCAAACTTGCTATTGGCCTCGCGCTGCAGGCTGGTCAAATCAAACAGCAGGGGCGATGCCTGTGTGGTGGGTTTACTTTCTTCGGTCACGCTCGCAGGCTGACCGCGTGCCGCATCTGCTATTTGCTGCGCTTGTAGCAGGTTCCAAACACGGTCGGCTTTTTTCTCGGCATCGTCGGCATCTTTTTTCCAGGCCGGGTCAAACCATTTGCCGGGATAGCTGCCTGCTTCTGCGCCAAAAGAGGCGTGAATTTCCCAATAGTCGCGGCTGATAAATTTGCGGATCTGCTCCTCGCGCTCCACCACTACTGAGAGTGTGGGGGTTTGCACGCGGCCTACCGTAGTTAAAAAGAAACCACCATCGCGCGAGTTAAAGGCGGTCATGGCACGCGTGCCGTTAATGCCTACCAACCAATCCGCCTCGGAGCGGCAGCGTGCGGCATCGGCCAGAGGCTGCATCTGTGCATTGGTACGCAAGCTGCTAAAGCCATCGCGAATGGCTTGCGGCGTCATGCTTTGCAACCACAAACGGCTGACCGGCTTGCCCAAGGGCTTAGCGCCACCGGCGTACTGCTCTATCAAGCGGAAAATCAGCTCACCTTCGCGGCCCGCGTCACAGGCGTTAATCAATTGCCCTACGTCTTTGCGTTTGGCCAGTTTAACCACGGCATTGAGCCGGGTTTTGGTTTTGTCCACCGGTTTCAGGTCAAAGTGCGGCGGTATGACGGGCAGGTGCGCAAAGCTCCATTTGCCGCGTTTAACGTCATAGGCTTCTGGTGCCTGAATTTCTACCAAATGGCCTACGGCACTGGATACGACATAGCTGTCGCTCTCAAAATACTCGTCATGTTTGACAAATTTGCCCGCCAAGGGCGTTAAAGCACGCACAATATCTTGCGCAACAGAAGGTTTTTCTGCAATGACCAGTGTTTTACCTGAAACTTCGTTTTTCATCTGACTACAATCCAAATCTCGCGCGGGCACGCACACGCGCGCACCCATACGATTCACCATACCAAATTTTTGAGCCTTGGACGCGCATTCTGAAAATTCTTCCAAACGCCCCCAGGGCTCTGGTCGCCGTATTCAAACACGGCGCTCAGGTATCCATGGTAAGGGCGTTTTTGCCTTGCAAAACATTTGTGAGGGTGAAACCGTGATGGAATATGTGGGTGAAGTCATTACTTGGGAGCAGGCTCAAGCCCGCCACCCACACAATCCTGATGACCCTAACCACACGTTTTACTTCCATATTGACGATACGCGTGTCATTGACGGCCTGTATGGCGGCAATTCATCGCGCTGGATCAACCACTCCTGTGATGGCAATTGCGAGGCTTCTGAGGAAGATGGACGGATATTTATTCGTGCCCGGCGCAACATCGTTGCGGGTGAAGAACTGACTTACGACTACGGCCTGATTATTGACGAGCGTTACACCAAAAAGCTCAAAGCCCAATACCCGTGCTGGTGTGGCGCTCACAATTGCCGTGGCACACTGCTTGCGCCCAAAAATGGCAAGCGCTAATGCAACCCTGGACATGCTGCCACAGTGGCCCGCCGAAGCCATTTGGCAAGCTGTTGTGCCCGTTTGGCACGACTTTACGGTGGAGATTTTGCCCGAGCTAGACTCTACCAATTCAGAGCTCATGCGCCGCGCCCGCGCTGGAAGGCTGGAACCTGTGTTGCTAGTGGCTGAGCGACAAACTGCAGGGCGGGGTCGTTTGGGCAAGGAGTGGCTCAGCTCTGCAGCTGCTGATGGTGCATCTTTAACATTTTCACTGGGCTTGCCTTTTGCACCTGCTGACTGGTATGGGCTATCGCTCGCTGTGGGCCTAAGCATTGTGGAAAGCCTGCACCCTGCATTGCAACTCAAGTGGCCCAATGACATCTGGCTGCAGGGACGCAAGCTGGGTGGTATTTTGATTGAAACCGTTTGCGTTGGTGATGTACGATTTGCGGTAATTGGGGTGGGCATCAATATTTTGCCGCGCGAGTCAGCAGGCCTGCAGATTCCACCCGCCGCCCTGACAGAAATTCTGCCCGACAACACTGCATCTGCTACGCTGGGTAAAATAGTGCCAGACTTGGTGCTAACGTTAAAACGTTTTGAGGTTCAAGGTTTTGCCAATTTACGCTCGGCTTACCATGCACGAGATCTACTTTATGGGCAGAACATCGTTTGCAGCGACAATGTAACGGGTATAGCCCGTGGAGTAGATGCAAATGGCGCGTTGATAGTGCATACTGCACAAGGAATTAAAAAAATCAGCAGTGCAGAGGTCAGCATCCGGCCGGCGTCAGCAGTAGTTTAAACTAACACCCATTAACCATGTTGCGATTGCTTGTTCTTATTCTATTTGTAGCCAACGCCAGTTATTTTGCCTGGGCGCAAGGTTGGTTTCTTTCGTACGGCTGGGGTGCAGTTACGCAGTCGGAGCCGCACCATTTGCAGCAACAAATCCGGCCCGATGCTTTACGCATGCTTTCACCATCCGAATTCAGACGGGTCGAAGCGCAAGCGCAAGCCGACCTGATGCCCAAAGAATGCCTGCAAGCCGGCCCATTTGATGCCGCACAAGCTGCTAGTTTGCAGCGTGCTTTAGAAGGCGCTTTGCCAAGCAGCACTTGGCAACTGACAAGCACGGCCTCACCCGCACGCTGGATTGTGTATATGGGTAAATTTGCAAACCCTGAAGCACAGGCTAAAAAACGTGCCGAGCTAGAAAAATTGAAGGTAAAAACAATTGCCTTGAACAACCCGGCGCTGGAGCCGGGCTTGTCACTGGCCGGTTTTGATAACCAGGCGGCTGCTACTGCTGAATTATCCCGCTTAGCGGGTTTGGGCATTCGCACTGCCCGTGTACTGCAAGAAAACGAAAACACCAACATTTACCAGCTTAAATTGCCTGCAGTAACAGACTCCATCAAACAGCGTCTTAACGATGTTAAGACATCTATGGCGGGCAAAGCATTTAAGACTTGCGAGTAGCTACAAAACGCACAGTAAAACACGTCCCAGGCGGCTGGTGGCCGGGTTTGCTGTCTTCCACGCTCACCTCTGCCCCATGCTGACGTGCTATTTCTTGCACGATCGGAAGTCCTAGACCCGAACCATCGGTATCGTTGCCAAGCACCCGGTAAAAGGGCTGAAAAATAAGCTCCCGCTCCAATGGAGCAATACCAGGCCCTGAGTCCTCCACTTGTAATACCGGCACTTTGCTAGCGGGGTCTACCAACAGTCGCACCGTGACAATGCCGGGTTTTTCTTTGCTTGATGGGGTGTACTTGATGGCGTTATCTACCAGGTTCTGAATCATTTCGTGCAGCAGGGTTGCATTACCTGATATAAACGTGGCCTCTGTGGCTTCTTCAACGCCCTCGTATCCCAAATCTATGCCTTTTTCCATGGCGTAGGGTACCGAGTCGCGCACGACCTCCATGGTAAGTTCCAGCAAATCACACGGATGATGGCTCAGCACAGCACCACTGGTTTCTGCGCGTGCCAAAGCCAGCAACTGGTTCACCGTATGTGTTGCGCGCACACTGGAGCGCCCAATTTGAAGCAAAGAATGTTTCAGATCATGGGCGCTGGCGTTTTCACGCAAAGCGAGGTCAGCCTGCATGCGCAGTCCGGCCAAAGGGGTTTTAAGCTGGTGCGCCGCATCTGCCAAAAAACGCTTTTGGGTCGCTATCGATTCTTTCAATCGTTGCAATAAATCATTGACTGAATCTACCAGTGGTACCACTTCCAATGGTACGCCGCTTTGCTCTAAGGGGCTCAAATCATCCGGTTTACGGGCACGTATGCGAATCTCCAGTTTGTGCAAGGGCTTGGTTGCCTGCACCAATGCCAACCACACCATGAGTACCGCCAAGGGTAAAATCACAAATTGGGGCAACATCACGCCCTTTACAATTTCTGTGGCTAGTACCGATCTTTTTTCCATGGTTTCTGCCACTTGCACCAAAGCCCGTGCGTCAGGATGACCCTCTACGCTAATCCACGTGTAGGCCACCTTTAGGTCAGCATCCCGAAACTCAATGTCACGAATCCGCACCTCGCCTGGGTGCATTTTTTCGTCTGCCGCCGGTACAGGCAAATCTTTTTCTCCGCTCAAATACTCACCTCGTGCCCCCAGCACCTGGTAATACACCGTATCGAGGTCGTTGGCGCGCAGCAACTCGCGCGCAGGCAATGGCAAGATAAACTGGGCTTTTTGTTGCTTGAAGGTGACCAATCTGGCTAAAGCAACAGCGTTGTACTCCAAATTACGGTCATAGGGCTTACCGGCAATGCCTTGTGCTACCAGCCATGTCAAGACCAAACTCAGTGGCCACAGCAATAGCAAAGGGGTGAGCATCCAGTCCAGAATCTCACCAAACAAGGAACGCTGTTCGCGCTGAAAAATGTTCAAGGCGCTATCTTCTCAAGGCAGTAACCCAAACCACGCACAGTGGCAATACGGATCGGACCTTTTTCAATTTTTTTACGCAAGCGGTGAACATACACCTCAATGGCATTGTTGCTCACTTCCTCACCCCATTCGCACAGCCGATCCACCAATTGATCTTTACTAACCAAACGACCTGTGCGCTGCAATAGCACCTCCAGCAAACCTAATTCACGCGCCGAAAGCTCCACCATTTTTCCGTCAATGGTGGCCACCCGGCCGGTCTGGTCGTACACCAATGGTCCATGCCTGATCAGGCTGCTGCCTGCTCCCATGCCACGGCGCACCAAGGCGCGTACACGCGCCTCCAACTCCTGCAAACTAAAGGGTTTGGCCATGTAGTCATCCGCACCGTAATCCAGACCTTTTACGCGCTCATCTACGCTGTCTGCCGCTGTCAAAATCAGTACCGGCAACGCCGAGCCACGACCGCGCAAGCGCTTGAGCACTTCCAGACCATTCATTTTAGGCAGGCCTAAATCCAGAATCAACAAATCCAATTCTGTGTTGATCATGAGTGCTGCATCGGCCTCGGTTCCGTTGGCCACATGGTCTACCACCGCACCTGCACCGCGCAGTGCACGCATTAAACCATCGGCAAGCACCTGATCATCCTCTGCAATCAAAATCCGCATGCGGGTCTCCTGCTATTTTTCATATTGTGATGTGCGTACATTCTAGGCCTTTGACCCTTTCCTGAACTTTACAAGTCCTGCTTTTTACGATTATTCTGAGTCAGCACCATAAGCTTCTAAACCTAGCGCAATCACTGTGGCAACATTCTGCCCCACAGCGGCACACAACTCTTGCTCGGCCTGTGCTACCGACTCATGATAGGCATTCAACCAGGCCGCGCCCACTGGGGTAAACCGGATAATGCGGGCACGGGCATCCTGAGGATCATGCTTACGCTCCACCATGCCCCACGCTTCGCACTGACTTACCAAGGCACCCATGGCTTGCTTGGTTATCCCGGCCTTGGCGGCTAGATCTGTTAAACGTAAACCATCTGCAGGCAGATAGCGGGTGATATGAATATGTGCCGCACCGAGCTGATCACGTCTTGCCAAGTTGGACAAACCTAAAGAAACACCGGGATGCTGTGCCATGAGTGACGTTACGCGTGCATCCATTTTTTCTATGGATATGCGCAACCAATGCAATAACTGACTGTGCGCCCCCTCTTGAAATACTAGTGGTGATGTCATAGTGCAAATGGTAATGCAAACTGACTAATATTTTACTTTACGCGACTTTATTACTGACATAAACTACTGTTCATTCATACAGCTTGTATGCAAACACAGATTCATTTTTTACTCGGAGTAAGTTCTTATGGAAGCCACCACCAAAACCGCCGCCGCCACCACCGAAAAAGCCAAAGCTTTACAAATGGCGCTCGCCCAAATTGAAAAACAGTTTGGCAAAGGCACCATCATGCGTCTTGGTGAGGGCGAAGTCATTGAAGACATCCAAGTGGTCTCCACCGGCTCACTGGGTCTGGACATTGCATTGGGCGTAGGCGGTCTGCCACGTGGTCGTGTTGTTGAGATTTACGGGCCCGAATCTTCCGGTAAAACTACTTTAACGCTGCAGGTTATTGCAGAAATGCAAAAACAGGGCGGGCAGTGTGCGTTTGTCGATGCCGAGCATGCTTTAGACATTCAATACGCGCAAAAATTAGGCGTTAACCTGCAAAACCTGCTCATCAGCCAACCCGACACGGGCGAGCAAGCCCTTGAAATTGTAGACAGTCTGGTGCGCTCCGGCGCGGTTGATTTAATTGTGGTGGATTCGGTTGCCGCACTCACGCCCAAGGCCGAACTAGAAGGCGAAATGGGCGACTCCCTGCCCGGCTTGCAAGCCCGCCTCATGAGCCAAGCGCTACGTAAGCTCACTGCCCACATTAAAAAAACCAATTGCATGGTTATTTTCATCAACCAGATCCGCATGAAAATCGGCGTCATGTTCGGCAGCCCCGAAACCACCACCGGCGGAAATGCGCTCAAATTTTACGCATCTGTTCGCCTTGATATCCGCCGCACCGGCACCATCAAGAAAGGCGAAGACTCTATTGGCAATGAGACCAAAGTCAAGGTCGTTAAAAACAAAGTGTCACCACCGTTTAAAACCGCCGAATTCGATATTCTTTTCGGTGAAGGCATTAGCCGCCATGGTGAAATTATCGACATGGGGGTCAATGCCCACATCATCGAAAAATCAGGTGCATGGTATGCCTACAAAGGTGAAAAAATTGGCCAGGGCCGTGACAATGCACGCGAGTTCCTGCGCGAAAACCCTGGACTGTCGGTAGAAATAGAAAACAAAGTGCGCGAATCTCTGGGTATACCGCTGCTAGCAGTAGAAGCAGCGCCAGAAGTCAAAACCAAAGCGGCATCCAAAAAAGCAGCCGAAGCGTAATTGCCAAAAATCCGTGCAAACCTGAGCCTGATCTGTGGCTACTTTATCCCTCACCGGTCGCGCATTGCGCCTACTCAGTTCGCGAGAACATTCGCGAACTGAACTCGAGCGCAAACTCGCGCGCTATGAAGAAGTTCCAGGCAGTTTGGCTCAGGTTTTGGACGCGCTGGAAGCCAAAAACTTTATCAGCGAACAACGCGTTGCCGAGTCGCTAGTGCACCGGCGCGCATCCAAGCTGGGCGTGGCACGAATGCAACAAGAATTGCAAGCCAAGGGCTTAGAAACGCAAACCATTCAAGAGGCACTGCAAATTGCCCGCAGTACCGAGCTGCAACGCGCACACGCCATCTGGCAAAAAAAATTCGGTAAAAATATTCAAAGCACATCGGACGTACAAGAACGCGCCCGACAAATGCGCTTTTTAGCCAGCCGAGGCTTTGGCGGAGACACCATCCGCAAAGTCATGGGCGGCAGCCTTGAAGACGATTTTACAGACCCAGCATAAGCTGCAAGTTCTGCACTGCAGCACCACTGGCACCCTTGCCCAGATTATCCAGCCGCGCTACCAACACAGCATGGGCAAAACCATCCGCAGCAGCGTCATTAGCAAATACACGCAACTCCATTTTGTTGGTATCCGCCAGTGCCACGGCATCGAGTTTCATATCTGCAGTGGGCGGCTCAACCGTCACCCATTCGCTAGCTGCGTAATGCCGCGCCAGCGCTGATTGCAGATCTTGCGCCGAGGGCTTGCCGGGTAAAGTATCCAAATGCAGGGGCAACTGCACCAGCATGCCCTGCTTAAAGTTACCGACAGAAGGCACAAACAGCGGACGGCACGTTAAGCCCGTGTAGCGCATAATTTCTGGAATATGCTTGTGCTTTAAACCCAAAGCATACAGTTCCATCGGCGGAGCAGTACCCTGCTCGTATGCCTCAATCATGGCACGCCCCCCACCCGAATAGCCACTAATAGATGGCAAACACACCGGAAAATCTGCCGGCAAAACACCAGCATCTACCAAGGGGCGAATCAACGCAATGGCACCGGTCGCATAGCAACCCGGATTGGCTACACGCTGGGCTTGGACCACTGCATTGCGCTGACTGGCACACAGTTCAGGAAAGCCGTAAACCCAACCATTGGCCGTGCGGTGGGCAGTGGAAGCATCGATCACTTTTGGCCCTGGCT
>CALPVM020000071.1 GCA_943327015.2 Akkermansia muciniphila | reverse complement strand
GTAGAAATTACCATTACCCCCGCCCACAAAACCACCCATGCCGGCGCCGCAGTTGCTTTGGGGTCGTGCTACTTGGTCGTGTTTGAGCACGAGGCGCAGCAGTTGACCGTGGCCGACAGCAGCAGTGCACAAACGGTGCTGGTACGTCACTTGGAAGACGAGCTGCAGCTTACCCGGCAGGATTTGGCAACCACTACGGAGCGGTTTGAAGATGCCAATGAGCGCCTGCGTATTTCCAATGAGTTGGTGCTAACCTCCAACGAAACGCTGCGCACCTTGAACGAAGAGCTCGAAAGCTCTAAAGAAGAGCTGCAGTCTTACAACGAAGAAATTACCACCGTTAACCAGCAACTAGAAACCAAAATCCGGGAGCTGGAGGCGTCAAACGCCGACATTCAAAATTTATTAACCAGCAGCGACATCGCTACGGTGTGTTTGGACAATGCTTTGCGCATTAAATGGTTTGCCCCCGCTGCGCAGCGCTTGTTCAGTATTAACAGCGGCAATATAGGCTACCCGATTATTGACGTAGTGATGCTGGTGGGCGACTCCCAATTGCTGCTGGATGCCAGGTCGGTGCTAGCAGGGCAAGCGGTGCGTGATGCCGAATTTTTTACCATCAACCAGCGCTGTTATATCCGCCGATTGATACCCTACAAAAACGTCAACCGCCAAATTGAAGGCGTGATACTGACCTATACCGACATTACCGAAAGTTACTTTGCCGCACAGGCAGCATTGGTGACGCAGCGCGATTTAGACGCAACACGGGAGCGTGCCGAAAGCATGCGGGTCCTCTCTGCGGCATTGGCCAATGCCGAGGAGCGCGAACGCCGTACCTTGGCCAAAGATTTGCATGACGATCTGGGTCAGCTACTGTCGGTCATTGCCCTCAAGGCCAGCATGCTGCAAAAGCAGGAAATGCCGGATGCATTACGAGTGGTGGTTGCAGATTGTGCAAACGCTGTGCAAACGGCGAATCAAAAAATGCGCGATATTGCCTTGCAGCTCAACCCGCCAATGCTGGATCAGTTAGGGTTGATTCCTGCCATGCAGTGGTTGGCCGATGAAATGCACCGGCTGTACAAATTGGATGTCACAATTAAAGACGATGGACTACCCAAACCCATGGATCCTGCCGTCAGTGCCACCTTGTTCAGGGCGCTGCGTGAGTTGCTGCTCAACGTCACCAAACACGCGCGCGTAGCCGCAGCTGAAATATCCACCGAGCATAACGAAGATAACACGCTGACCGTCAAAGTGAACGATGCCGGTGGTGGTTTAAATCCGGCAGTGATTGACCCCCATATCACTTCTAAAGCAACCGGCTTGGTGAGTATTCGTGAACGCATGGGCTATTTGGGCGGTGAAATGTCGATTGCAAGCAACCCCGGCGTGGGTACTACCGTGGTGCTGAAAGTACCTTTATTAACTCCGCAGGCACCGGCTACACCCAGTCCTAAGCCTGCCGGCACCAACCCTGGCAGTGAGGCTAAGCCATGACAATTCGGGTTTTGTTGGTAGATGACCACACCATGCTGCGCGAAGCGTTGCGCAGCCTCGTAGACAGTGACCCCGGCATGGAGGTGGTGGGAGAGCTTGCCGATGGCACGGGTGTAGAAGACGCTGTAAAGCGCCTAAGCCCCGATGTGGTGGTGATGGATGTGAGCATGCCCACCATCAACGGCATAGCAGCTACGCGTGCTTTGCGTGCTGGTCATCCAGTGCTTAAGGTGGTGGCGCTTTCGGGCTTTAATTACAAGCAGTATGTGATGGAAATGCTGGACGCAGGTGCGGTAGCCTATGTGGTCAAGTCTGCCGCTGGCGACCAGTTGCTGCATGCCATCCGCAGTGCATCAATGGGCGAAACCTACCTCTGCCCCACCTCTGCGGCCATGCTGGTAGAGGCCAGTCGGCGCGGTGGCCCTGCCGATAAGGGCGGTGCGCAAAATAAACGACTCGGCAGGCGCGAAATCCAGGTGCTGCGCTTAATTACCCAAGGCAAAAGCTCTCCACAAATTGGCGACGAATTGCACATTGCCCCCAGTACGGTCGATGTGCACCGCCGCAATATTATGAACAAGCTCGAAATCCACAGCGTTGCGGAGCTCACCCGCTATGCCATGCGCACCGGTTTGGTGGATATGTAGCGTAAATGCAACATCAAGGGGGTTGCGTTCTGGCCAGCAACTCGCGCAGCCAATTGCTACTGCGTTGTGGGGGGAGGGGAGCCAGCTCTTGTGCCCAGTCACGTAGTGCGCGCGACACCGAGTCGTTGGGTAATAGCTCCAACATCGGCACACCTTGGTTAACTGACGCAGTGCACGCATCGTGGCTGTTGGGTATGGTGCGCGTTACCCGCAGCAAGGTCGATTTTTCTACGTCTGAAAGACTAATTTCACCACGTTTTTCAAAGCGGTTTATCACAACATTGAGCTTTTCTTTCGGGTAGCCCAAGCCTTTAAATACCGATGCCATGCGCTTGGCTGCGCGTATAAAAGGCAGGTTCAATTGTAGTGTCAGGTAAATCGAGTCGCTCAAATCCAGTGCCTTAACCGCCACCGGGTCGAGCGCGCCGCTCAGGTCAAGAATGACAAAGTCATACTGGTTGCGCGCCAGTGAAATGATTTTTTCCAGTCCATTGCAAGATACATCGTGCACTTCATCGGGGGACTCTGGCGCTGGCAGCACATGCAAATATTCGCTCACTTTCACCATGCTGGCGTCTAGCAGTGCTGCGTCCAGGTAGTAGGTTTGGCGAGACAGGTCGGCTACGCTTGATACCGCAATCCGGTCGCCTAAAAACAGGGATGCATCGCCAAAATACAGGTTGAGGTCAATAACAGCCACGCGTTTATGTTGCTTAGATAAAGCATAAGCTAAATTGGTTGCTAAAAAAGTGGCGCCAGCGCCGCCTTTGGCGGGTATCACTGCAATTACTTTGCCTAATGCAGTGCGCTGGCGTGCGCCAAAAGCGCGGTGGCCTTTAGCGCTTTGTACGGCTGCTTGTACCGTGGCTGCACTCATGGGTGCAGGCAACACCTCGCGTACCCCTGCACGCATAGCGCGCATTAAAAACTCGGTCGACCGGTCAGAGCTTACCAGTACCATATGGGTGCCCGGTGATTCAGTTAAAGCCTGCTCAACCTGATCCATGGCTGGAGCGTCGTTTTCTGGCATATCCAGCAGCACTATGTCGGGATGTTCGCGTTGCATCATTGCTGCAACAGTTTTTGCAGAGCCCTTTTGTATTTCAATTACTGAATCCGCCAGAGAGGCATGGGGTTGGTTAAGCGCGTCCAAGCCATCCTCAGTGGTGCAAATAACGGATACTTTAATAGTCATGGTGCAAGCCCACCCGCAAGACGCACGAGCAAGAGTTCCAGCGTACTGCTGGTTGTGTCTAGAGATGCAAGTATTGCAACAGTCACCAAGACTGCAATCAGGGTAAATTCCAGCGCGCTCACACCGTGCTCACGTCCCATTAGCTTGCTCGTAGTTGAGCGCATTTTGTTAAAGAACTGCTTCATTTTTTACTCCCGGTGGGTCATTCAGAACAAAATTGTGCGTCGCGCCCAGCTGAATGATGGTGAGATATCGCAAAAGCCCGATAAAAAAGAATAATTACCTATATTAGGGTATTCCCTAATGGTGGGGGCGCCGATAAGCTACCCACCATCAGTTATCAATCTGTTGAGGGAGAAAAATCATGGGTGAACACGCTGCAGTAATCAATGGCGATGGCGGCTTTTTTTGGCATGGATTGCCGGCCAATGGGCTGGACTTTGATCTGGGTGGATTGCTTAATGGCAATGGTGCTGCCATAGGCCAGCATCCTATGAGTGAGAAGCCACAAAATTCAGATATGCAGCGCCAGTTATGGGCGGCCAAGCTGGAAACCCAGCGCACGCACCAGCTATTGGCCACCAGTCTGGACAAACTGGGTGTCGGTTTGGAAATTTGGGATGCGCAAGATCGATTGGTCTTTTGTAATAAAAAGAACAACCGCATGCACGATGACTTCTACACCATCGATGATGTAGGGCAAACGTTTCACAGCTTAATGTTAGCTAACCTCAAACGTTCGCAATGGAGTGAAGACTACAACCGCAAAAAAGTCTGGATGGAGCAACGCTTGTCTACCCGCGGTCAAAGTCGAGAGCCGTATTTGCAGGGGCTCCTGGGCGGGCGCTGGGTCAATGTGTACGAAACCCGCACTTTAGAAGGGCACTTGATTGTGGCACGTGTGGATGTGTCAGATTTAGTACGCAAAGGCAATGATCTGGAAGCTATGAACCGACAATTGGCGCTGCAGTCCGCCACCGATGCTCTTACCGGTCTGGCCAATCGTCGCCAGTTTGATGAGGCGCTTAATACCGAGTGGTTGCGTGCTGCGCGTGGCGAAAATGGTTTGTGTTTGTTAATGATAGATATTGACCATTTCAAGCGTTTTAACGACCATTATGGTCATTTGGCCGGAGACGAGTGCTTGCGCCGTGTGGGCGTGGCACTGAACCGCTGTGTGCGTAGGGCAGGAGAAATGGTAGCGCGGTTTGGTGGTGAAGAATTTGTCATGCTGTTGCCCGGCTCAGACATCGAGCAGGCGCGTGAGACCGCACAGCGTTGTCTGGAGCAGTTGGAGGCAGAGGCCATTGCGCATGCCGCTTCGCCTACAGCGCCAAGGGTGACCTTAAGCATCGGTGTAGCGTGGGTCAAACCCGATGCACGCACCGAAGCCACCGCTTTGGTGAATGCGGCAGACGCAGCCATGTACCGCGCTAAGACCAATGGGCGTAATGGCTGTCAGATCGCTGTTCAAAATGACTGGGAAATTGAAGACGATGCCCCCCGCACCGTACCTGCAGCACTATGGGAGCGCTAGGCAGGCGAGGGGTGTAGGCTGGAGTCTCAGGCTTTAGCGGCTTTCAGTTTCAGACGCCAGGTGTGCAGCAGCGGCTCAGTGTAGCCGCTGGGTTGTGCCAGCCCTTTAAACACCAGGTCGCAAGCAGCTAAGTAGGCCATGGAGGTGCTAAAGTTTCCAGCCATCGGTTGGTACAGCGGGTCACCCGCGTTTTGCTTGTCCACCACGGCTGCCATGCGCTCAAAGGTTTCCTTGACCTGCGCCTCGGTTACCACGCTATGGTGCAGCCAATTGGCCATGTGTTGGCTGGAAATACGCAGCGTAGCGCGGTCTTCCATTAATCCTACATTGTGAATGTCGGGCACTTTCGAGCAGCCCACGCCTTGGTCTACCCAACGCACCACATAACCCAAAATGCCTTGGGCATTGTTGTCGAGTTCTTGTTGCTTTTCGGCAGCACTCCAGTTGGGGCTTGCGCTCACTGGAATTTGCAGCAAGTTGTTCAAAATAGCGTCACGTTCGGCTTCGGCGTCAATTTTTTCCAGTTCTTTCTGCACATCGCTCACCAGCACTTGGTGGTAATGTAGCGCGTGCAGTGTGGCACCGGTTGGGCTTGGCACCCAGGCGGTGTTAGCGCCTGCTTTGGGATGGCCGATTTTTTGTTCCAGCATCGCCTTCATCAAATCGGGCATAGCCCACATGCCTTTACCGATTTGCGCCTTGCCACGCAGACCGCACGACAAACCCACCAGCACGTTATTGCGTTCGTAAGCGCTAATCCAGGCGCTGGACTTCATTTCAGCTTTACGAATCATGGGGCCCGCCAGCATGGCGGTGTGCATTTCGTCGCCGGTACGATCCAAGAAGCCGGTGTTAATAAACGCTACACGGCTGCGCGCAGCGGCAATACAGGCTTTCAGGTTGACGCTGGTACGGCGCTCTTCGTCCATAATGCCCAGTTTTACGGTGCTGTTAGGTAAGCCCAGCATGTCTTCCACACGGGTAAACAGTTCTGCGGCAAAGGCTACTTCAGCGGGGCCATGCATTTTGGGTTTAACAATGTAGACCGAGCCTTTGCGCGAGTTGCGAATGGCATCTTTTTTGGTCCGCATCAGGTCGTGCATGGCAATGGTGGTAGTCACCACTGCATCCATAATGCCTTCCGGTATTTCGCGTGTTTTGCCTTGTTTGTCGGTGTACAAAATGGCCGGGTTGGTCATTAAGTGCCCCACGTTGCGCACAAACATCAAAGAGCGGCCATGCAGTGTTACCTTTTTTGGCTTGCTTTCTGGGTCGGCGCTGGGGGCAATATACACGCGGTCAGCGTTTAAACCACGGGTAAATGACTTACCGCCTTTGCTTACCTGTTCTGTAAGGTTGCCTTGCATAATGCCCAGCCAGTTGGTGTAGGCCAGTACCTTGTCGTCAGCATCTACCGCAGCCACCGAGTCTTCCAAGTCCAAAATAGTGGATAGTGCGGCTTCCAGCACCAAGTCACACACGCCTGCTGGGTCAGATTTACCAATCGGTGTTGTACGGTCTATGCAAATATCCAAGTGCAGTCCATTGTGTTGCAAAAGCACAGAGCTGGGGTCTTTGGCGTCACCTTGGTAGCCTACCAATTGGGTTGCGTCTTTCAGGCTGGTGTTGCTGCCATCTTTCAGTTTAATGGCCAGCTTGCCGTCTTTAATGCGGTAGCTTACCGAATCCACGTGCGAACCTTTACGCAGGGGTGCAGTTTGATCCAGCACTTGGCGCGCGTAAGCAATCACCTTGGCGCCGCGCACCGGGTTGTAGCCCTTACCATCAGCGCTTACTTTGGTGGCGCCATCGTCTTCGGCAATCACGTCGGTACCATACAGCGCGTCATACAAGCTGCCCCAGCGGGCGTTGGCGGCATTCAAAGCGTAACGTGCATTCAGTACCGGCACGACCAATTGCGGGCCGGCCTGCGTTGCCAACTCGGCATCCACCTTTGTGGTGCTGATTTTCACCTTCTTGGGGTGTGGCACCAGGTAGCCAATTTTTTCTAAAAACGCACGGTAAGCGGGCATGTCGCTAATCGGGCCAGGGTGGGCTTTGTGCCAGCTGTCCATTTCGGTTTGAATGCGGTCACGCTCGGCTAGCAATTTAGCGTTTTGCGGCGCAAGTTCCGTCACAATCGCATCAAATCCTTTCCAGAACTTGGCAGGTGTAATGCCGGTGCCCGGCAGAACTTGTTTTTCAATAAAACGGTGTAAAACAGTGGCAACTTGCAAGTTGCGCACCGTGGTGCGGGCAGAAGTTTCGGGCGTGGATTTAGGCATGTGCAAGGGTACTTTCAAAGATAATCAAGACAAGACTCTACTGTATTACAACCTTTAAATCAAACTATATGCTTATTTCGCATTGTATTTGTGATAAAAAAGGATGTAATCAATATACGGATGTTAAAAATGAATCAAGCAAAAAACCTGCCATTGCATGGCTTACGGGTGGTAGAGTTTACCCATATGGTCATGGGCCCCACCTGTGGCATGGTGCTGGCAGATCTCGGGGCTGAGGTCATCAAGGTTGAACCAATCACTGGCGACAGCACACGCCAACTGCTGGGCAGTGGGGCGGGGTTCTATCCCTTGTTCAACCGCAATAAAAAAAGTCTTGCGGTAGATTTGCACAGCGCCAAAGGCCGCGAGGTAGTGCTGCGTTTAATCCGTACCGCCGATGTGGTGAGCGAAAATTTCAAGTCTTCCACCATGCAAAAACTGGGGCTGGACTATGCCACCTTGTCTAAGCTCGATGATCGGCTTATTTATGTAAGCCACAAAGGTTTTTTGCCAGGCCCCTACGATCACCGCACCGCTTTGGATGAGGTTGTGCAAATGATGGGTGGTTTGGCTTACATGACGGGGCGCCCGGGCGACCCCTTGCGCGCCGGCAGCAGTGTCAACGACATCATGGGCGGTATGTTCGGTGCCATCGGTGCTATGGCCGCCATCATGCAGCGCAACATCACCGGTAAAGGGCAGGAGGTGCAAAGTGCGCTGTTCGAGAACAATATTTTTCTGGTAGCCCAGCACATGATGCAATTTGCCATTACCGGCAAGCCAGCAGCCCCTATGCCGCAAAAAATCTCGCCGTGGGGTGTATACGATGTGTTCACGGTAAAAAACAACGAGCAAATATTTTTAGCTGTGGTGGGCGAAACCCAATGGGGTATTTTTTGTAAAGCGTTTGGTTTTGACGATCTGGCCGCTGATGCACGTTTAAATACCAACAACGACCGTGTATTGGCACGCAGCTGGCTTATTCCTGAACTGCGCACCCGCATGACGCGCTGGACTGCTGCAGAACTATCGGCCATTTTTGAGCAGCATGGCTTGCCCTTTGCGCCCATTACCGATCCTCAGCACTTGTTTGATGATCCCCATTTGCTGCAAACCGGCGGCTTGGCGCCCATGGGTTTGCCCGATGGCCGCGAAACCGTGGTGCCTTTACTGCCCTTAACCTTGGGCGGCGAACGTTTGGCCGTGCGTATGAACCCGCCTAAGTTGGGTGAGCATGGCGTTGCCATTTTGCAGCGCCTGGGTTACAGCGACGAAGACATAGCCACCATGCAGCAAGATGGTGTCGTAGCAACAGCATAGCGTTGGCATGGACAAGTTCAAACAAATTGAATCCTTTGTATCCGTAGCCCAGCGTGGCAGCTTAACCGCAGCAGCCAAGTCCGAGGGTGTAGCACCCGCCATTATGGGGCGCCGTTTGGACGCGCTCGAAGAGCGCTTGGGCGTCAAGTTGTTGTTGCGTACCACACGTCGCATCACACTCACGCATGAAGGCAGTGCGTTTTTAGAAGATTGCCAGCGCCTCATGGCCGATTGGGCCAATGCCGAGGCCGGGGTCAGTGCTGGCGGTGTCAAGGCCAGTGGGCACATGCGTATCACGGCTCCGGCGGGGTTTGGCCGCCGTCACGTAGCGCCCTTGGTCCCTCGGTTTCGTGCCTTGCACCCCGATGTCACGTTATCACTTAACCTTAGCGACCGCGTGGTCGATATTGCTGCAGAAGGTTACGACTGCGCCGTGCGGGTGGGCGATTTGCCAGACTCATCCTTGGTCAGCGTCCGGCTTGCAGACAACCGCCGGTTGTGTGTAGCAACCCCCGCTTATCTGGCGCGCAACGGTGTGCCGCAGCTCCCGTCCGATTTGGCCTGT
>CALPVM020000070.1 GCA_943327015.2 Akkermansia muciniphila | reverse complement strand
TACAGCTAGCACCTTGGGGTGCATCTGGCGCACCAAATTCTGCCCACCCTCGCCTGTATTGGCACCCAGGCAGCCGGTCACAATCACGCGGCCATTGTCGGCCAAGGCTTCACCAATGGTGTCCAGACTCTCTTGCACCGCTTCGTCAATAAAGCCGCAGGTGTTCACAATCACCAAGTCGGCACCTTGAAAGGTTTTGCTGGTCTGGTAACCCTCGGCACTCAGCTGGGTCAGAATAAGTTCAGAATCGGTCAGCGCTTTGGGGCAGCCCAAACTCACAAAGCCCACTTTAGGGGCGGCAGAGCCTGATTTTTCTGTTTCAGTATATTGGTTCATGGGTCTAGCGTTTCAGGCCGAAAGTTGCAAGAAATTGGTCGGTTTGTTGGTGCATATGGTCTTGCCACTGCTGGAGCATCTGGTTGGTACCCAAAACGCCCTTTACCATCGGCGCTTGTAAATCCATCAGTGATTGGATATTTTTTTCTAAGTATTCACCCATCATGCCCTGCATGGCATGGCCATAAAACCGGATCATATTGGTAAGTACCGGGGCGGTGAACATCGGATTACCGTTTACCGCTTCCTCTTCCAGAATAATTTGCAGCAACACACTGCGCGTCAGGTCTTCGCCTGTTTTGGCATCTACCACGGTAAAGGATTCATGCTCCATTACCAATTGCTTTATTTCAGAAATAGTAATATAGGTAGATGTATCAGTATCGTACAGGCGCCGATTCGGATATTTTTTAATAATCCGGGTGGACGGCGAAGAGTCTTTAAAGTGTTTGTTTTGCATTGCAATTGATAAATTTCAGTGCAGCACCGAAAGCAGCCATTGCACTACACTACGCACTTTTCAATTGTAGCCTGTAATACTTTCAACTAAGAAGCATACTCCAAAGCCAAACAACCAATGCATAATGGCAGCCGACCGTCTTTAACCCCATTTTAAAAAAGCCTTTTTTAATTTCAAATGGCAATTCAAAAAAATACAACATCCCTCATGCGCATTAATTCTCTGCTAGCCACACTCACTCTTTCATTAGCAGCATCTGCCTATGCCCAAGAGACTGCCTGGCAACAATCATATAGCTTGGAGGCTGCCGGCAAATACACCGAAGCCATGGCCGCCATTGAAGGCATACCAGCTAACGGCCCTGAGGCCGAACTAAAACTGCTACGCCGTGGTTGGTTGTATTACCTGCCCGGCCGGTTTGACGAATCGATTCGCGAATACCGTCTTGCCATCGGAAAAAACAGCCGTTCGGTGGATGCGCGTTTAGCCGTCATACTGCCCCTGCTGGCAGCAAAACGCTGGGCTGAAGCCGAAAAAGCAGCGCGTGCAGCATTGGAAGTAGCCCCCAATAACTACACAGCTCTGCTACGCATGGTGATTGCGCAAGAAGCCCAAAAAAACTGGGAAAACATGTACACCACCGCTAAAAACATGTCTGAAGCCTATCCCACCGACTCTACAGCTCTGGTGTATCTGGCACGTTCGCTGGCCTGGAAGAACAAAACAGCAGAGGCTAAAGCCGCTTATAACTCCGTGTTGGGACGCTACCCCGGCCACCTAGAAGCCAAAGCCTACATTGAAAAAAAATAAACGGACCATAAACCATGAAGTGCTTTGACCTGAAACAAAAGCGCGATGACATCTGGCTGCTACTCTATGAAGCCGCCCATCGGCAATCTTTTGAGGTCGAAGCATTCAGCCAAGCGCTCAGCAGCCTTTGGCCTGTTGACCGATTCTGGGCTTATCCAGGCCACGATATTCTGTTACAACTCGCCTACTATTTGGAGCGGGAGCAATACAGCCTGATTACCCAATTGGTTAACAACAGTTGGCAAAGCATGCAAGGTGGCAAGCACCGCCAACAGGTATTCAGGCCATTTCAAACTCATCTTGAATTGCTGGATAAACCCTGCCTGCGGGACGACCAGCAACTTGAATCAGCCACCGCTATCAGCCGCAAACCCTATTTTGAGGTGTTGGTAGTTCACCCTTACCCGCAGGACTACGAAGCGCTGTACCGCCAGCAACTCAGCGTTTTCAAGACCGACCACGACGAGTTTTTATACGACATTTTGTTTGTCGATTGTGCACAAGACGCAATTACCGCCATATTGGCTAACCCGGATATTCAGGCCTGCATTTATCTGAACCATATTCAGCCCGCCACCGCCACCTCCGAGCCAGTATTTGCACGCTACAGCCATTCACTCGCGCTCACCACACCCCCGGTGCAAGAGGCGCAAAGCGTTGAGTTCAACCTATGTAAAACCATACGCTGCCTGCGACCGGAGCTTAACCATTTTTTAATTAGCGAAATCTCCGCAACTGACCTCCCGTTATACATTCGCAAACAGTTTGACCGGGTGCTGTTCCATATTCACCCATTTCACGACCTGCATCTGGCCATTCTGGCAGGGGTACGCAACCGGTTCTCGACGCCATTTTTTGATGCTTTGCAAGCCTACAGTCGCCAACCCAAAAGCGTATTCCATGCGCTGCCGCTATCGCGTGGCGCCTCCGTCAAAGGATCGCCATGGATTCACGACATGCTGGACTTTTATGGCGACGGCATTTTTCTGGCAGAAACCTCCTCCACACAAGGTGGGCTAGATTCTTTACTCGACCCCACGGGCGCGATTAAACAAGCACACCGCAAAGCTGCAGAAACCTTTGGTGCCGACCACAGCTATTTTGTTACTAACGGCACATCCACCTCCAACAAAATTGTGATGCAGGCCAATGTCCGTCCCGGCGACATTGTGCTGATCTCCGCCGACTGCCACAAATCAGTGCCCTACGCAGTAATGTTGGCGGGGGCTTACCCCATTTTTCTGGAGACCTACCCGCTGATCGATTACGACCTGTACGGCGGCATTGACCTGGCACAAATCAAAGCCGTAATGCTAGATCTGCAACAACAAGGCCGACTGCACCAACTCAAACAAATCGTACTCACCAGCTCCACGTTTGACGGGCTGATTTACCATTGTGAAAAATTCATGATGGAAATTCTGGCTATCAAGCCGGACGTTATTTTTCATTGGGACGAAGCCTGGTTTGCCTGCGCCCACTTTCACCCGCTCTATCATAGCCGTACCGCCATGAGCGCGGTACATAAAATCCGCCAGCGCATAGCCAATCCAGAGTACCACCTTTTTTACCGCCAATGGGCGCAGGAATTTGAGGCCAACCCAGATCCTGACAAGTGGCAGCAAACGCTGTATCCGAACCCAGCATTGGTAAAGCTGCGGGTGTACTCAACCCAGTCCACCCACAAAACACTCACGTCTTTCCGGCAAGGCTCGATGATTCACGTGGCCGACGACCTGTTTGATGCGTCGCACTTTCTGGAAGCTTTTCGCATTCACACCTCCACCTCGCCCAATTACCCCATTATTGCATCACTGGATATTGGACGCCGCCAAGCTGCCTTAGAGGGTTTTAACAAAGTACGCGCCACCATTTTGTTGTCGCTGCAGTTACGCCAGCGCATTCGTGAATCAGCAGACTTGCAGCCCTACTTTCAGGTGCTTAGCGATGATGAGCTTATTCCGGATCAATATCGCACAGCAGGCCATAACGACTTTCCGTACGCTCTCAGCTCGCTCAGTTCACTCTGGGGGCAGTCCGACTTTGTCATTGACCCCACCCGGGTAACGCTCAATGTCAGCAAAGCCGGTATAGACGGCAGCAGCTTCCGGCAGCTACTCATGACGCGCTACGACATTCAGGTTAATAAAACCTCGCGCCACACGGTACTGTTTTTAATCAATATCGGAGCCACCCAAGCCAGCATTGATTACCTCATGCAGGTACTGCATGAAATGGCAGCCAAGTTTAAACACGAACGTCGCAGAATAACACCACTGGCAGAAGAAGTATCGATCCCCCTGCCTGAGCGGCGTTTTTACCACCCCGCCTTTTTACCCTTTGGCGCCGTCCAATACCAGGCCAGTGACATTCGTACTGCGTATTTTGAAGGCTCGGATGCACGGCATACCACCTATATCCCGCATTCGGCCCACACCTTGGAGCAAGTGCAGAATGGCAAACAATGGATATCGGCCAGCTTTGTAACGCCCTACCCACCCGGCTTTCCGGTCATTGTGCCGGGGCAAATTATTACCACCGAAATACTGACCTTTTTTCAACACATCAAGGTCAAGGAAATCCACGGCTTCAGTTTTGAGCTCGGATTTAAAGTTTTTACCGAAGACTATCTGGCACAAGCCTTGCAACGCAGACAAGCGCAACTACCAACACCACCTATTAACCCCATGTTGACCCCTACACTGCCATGACTGCAACGCACACTCTCCGCTCGCTGAACGATATCAAAAGCTACTTTCAAACACGCGACAGAAAATGCTATTTCATCAGCCCCACCAACTTCAATATGTTAGGGCTGCACGATTGGGTTAAAGGCTGGGTCAACATCAATATGATTGACTGCTTTGATGGGGCACACCCCCAAGTCTTTTTACACAAGGACGATTATTCCAAAGTCTTTCAGTCGCTAGAAGAAGTCAACGAATACCTGCTTAGTGCACCTGCAGTACAACATTACCTGAAAGCTAATGCACCACAAGGTGCTGAAAAAGACCAGGCCATCTTTTTATTCTTCAACCCTGAACTGGAAGCCATGTGTGAAGCGCTGGGTCTGGAAGTTGCCATGCCCAAAAACAGCATGGTTCGAGAGATTGACAGCAAAATCGTTACCACCGAAATTGGCAACCAAGCCGGCGTGGGCAGTGTGCCGAATATTTTGACGCGAATTACATCCTTTAATGACCTCAGCGCACAAGCAGCCAAAGCAGGTTTAGGAGAAAAATGGGTCATACAAACCGCATATGGCGATTCCGGCAAAACCACCTTCTTCATTGCCAGCGAAGAAGACTATGCCAAACACGCAGAAGATATTGAGCGAGAAGACAAAGTGAAGGTCATGCGCTGGGTGCGCTGCAGCGGCACCGCCATAGAGGCCTACGCCACCCGCTGGGGCACCTTTGTTGGTCCATTGCTGACCGAGCTGATTGGCATTGATGCACTCACACCCTACCAAGGTGGCTGGTGCGGCAACGAGCTGTACCAAGAGGCATTTACTCCAGCTTTGCGCGAACAAATCCAAAACAAAACCCGCGCTATGGGCGATGCGCTTTATCAGCGCGGCTACCGTGGTATTTTTGAACTGGACTATCTACTGGATCTGGATACCGGTGAAGTCTACCTGGGCGAACTTAACTCGCGCATCAGCGGCATCAGTGCCATGACCAATATGTCACAGTTCTGTCAGAACAACATTCCGTTGTTTTTATTCCATTTACTAGAATACGATGCCAACATTGATCTGCACATCGACATTGAAGCATTTCACCAACAAATGTTGCACCACGGTGCGCAGGGTATTGCGTCGCAAGTGGTGCTCAAATACATTGATGAGCCACTCCAAATCATTACCCAGACCCCGGTTTCAGGGGTATATGAACTGTTGCCAGACGGTCAACTACAGCTTCAAAAAACAAGTTACAGCCGTCACGATGCACTAGAAGACAATCAAGCCTATGTCTTGAGGATTATGCAAACCGGGGAATATGCCTACAAAGGCTGCGATCTGGCCATCATGTTTTTAAATAACTGTATCCGCACCTCCGCTGGGCAATTAAACCCAGTGGGTGCACGCTGGGTACAGGCTTTAAAAGTGCAATTCAACTACCGGCAACTCACCCACGAAGAGCGCACATTGGTAGAAATGTCCAACAATGCGGTGAATGTAAAAAGCGGATCGACCGACTAATGGCCAACGTTCAAAAACACTTTCAGGCAGTTCACGAACTGACCCTAGGTGACAAGTGGCTGAAACACTACTATGCCGCGCTGCCCGCTTACCAACGCTGGTTTGCCAGCGAGGGCGAAATTAAACGTCCACCGCTAGATGAATGCCGGCAAGCTTTAGAGCAACACATGCCGGAGTTACTTCCATTTTGGGAAAAACTGCTGCAACTCACCCAAGCCAACGAAGAAGACGCCAGACTACTCAGCTTTTTCTGTCCGGCGCCGTACATGACCGGCTGCTCGCAAGCGGTCTGGGCACGCTACAGCCCGATTCTGGTGCGCAATTACGATTACGACGTAGCTCATTGCGAAGGACGTATTCTTAAAACCAAATGGCACAACACCCTAGTCATTGCATCCACCGATTGCTTATGGGGGGTACTGGACGGCATGAACGAGCACGGCCTGTGTGTATCACTGGCGTTCGGTGGCAACGAGGCCGTATGCCCCGGCTTTAACATTACTATCATCCTGCGCTATATTCTGGAGTTTTGCACCACCATTGACGAGGCTGTCAAAGTACTCAACCGGGTACCGGCCAACATGGCCTACAACATTACCCTTTTGGATGCTTACGGCCAATTCCGCACGGTAGAACTCACACCATTTTCGCCACCCAAAATCAGCTATAAACCGTTAGCCGTTAACCACCAGGGCAATTACGAGCTGAGCAACTACGCACTTTTTTCTCATTCATACGAGCGCCACCAATTTCTATTTAACAAGCTCTACGACCCATTAAGTAGCGTCGAGTCGTTTGTGAATGCATTTGAATACAGCCCACTGTTTGCCTCCAACTACGCGCAAGGCTTTGGCACTTTGTACACCGCCATTTACAACCCGCAGTTACGCGCCATGGAATACCGCTGGCCCAATCGCAAACGCATGTACCAATCGTTTGCCTATTTTGAAGAATACGAACTCTGGGTTGATCTGGCATGAGGGCGCTCTTTACACTCGGCGGCCAACATCTGCAGCGGTTGGTACAGGAAATCGCGCTTGGCTATGCCTGGATTATGCTGGTGCCTTCGTGGCGAGCGGGTTTATTGTTTGGCGCGCTTACCTTTATGCACCCCAGCGCGGGCGCGTTAGGACTGGCTGGAGCCATCAGCGCCTGGTACGCTGCCCATTTGGCCGGTGCAACTACCTCAGAGCGTCCGGTGTGTGTCTTCAATGGCATTTTGAGCGGTCTATTTATTGCGCATGTTTGGACTGCGGGCATAGGCGTAATCGCGCTCGTAGTGATGGGAGGTGTTTTTTCCGGCTGGTTGAGTGTGGTGCTGGGACGGCTGGCTTGGTCTCAGGTCGGCATGCCGATTTTGAGCCTACCCTTTGCTTTTGTTGCCATGATGACCATGGCGGCCGGCAATAGCTTATCTACTTTGCAATATGTGCCATACATTGCACCACCTGAATTGTTTGAACCTGCCGTTGACCAGTTTTTTCAAGCTTTCAGCAAACTGTATTTTATTGCCCACCCCTATGCCGGCATTCTTTTAATTTTGGTTTTGCTGGTGTTTTCGCGCTACTACTTGTTGCTAGCCATGGTGGGCTACTGTGCGGCACGTCTCTGGATGCAATTACTAGGAGCCGCCCCCGAACATCTGGCCGCCACCGGCTGGGACAGTAATGCGATTCTTGCAGCACTGCTTGTGGGTGGTTTATTTGCAACACCCTCTTTCATCACTGCAACGCTGGCTGTGCTGGCCGCTGTTTTTGCGGCATGGCTATCCCTGGCTTTGGGCAGAATTTTCAGCTTTGCGGAGCTCAGCGCTTTTTCGGTACCTTTTGTACTGGCGGCATGGTTGGTGCTGTATGCAGGCATCCGAAACAACAGCATAGCCCACCGCTTTAACATGCAGCATCCGGATTTTCCTGAACGATCCCACGAACGCTCGGCCATCGCCCGAGCACGCGTGGGCAGTCCGGGTAGCGTACCACTTGCACTGCCCTTTATGGGGGTTTGGACGGTATCGCAAGGCTTCTCTGGCGAACACACCCACCGCGGTTTATGGCGCCATGCGCTGGACTTTATTGTCGTCAAAGACGGCAAAAGTTTCACCAACCGTGGCAACCGGCTGGAAGACTTTTACTGCTTCAATTTACCCGTTCTGTCGCCCGCCTACGGTCAAGTCTGGTATGTGGTCAACGAAGTTCCGGACAATGCCCCCGGCAAAATCAATGTTGCATTCAATTGGGGCAATCTGGTTTTAATCCGGCTGGCGGATGGCAAATTTGTACTGGTGGCGCACCTCAAACAATACTCAGCCCAAGTGTATGCAGGCATGTGGGTCAAGCCTGGTGATCTGATTGGCTATTGCGGTAACTCCGGCCGCTCACCGCAACCACACATCCACATGCACTTGCAGCTCAACGCTGAACTGGGCTCGCCTACTGCTCCTTTTCATTTATCCAGCATCATGGTGTCACTACCTGGAGAAACCCCGCGCTACGAACTCGCTGTAGTTCCACCAGAAGGTAGTTTGCTAACCAACACTGCGGAAGGCCATGTACGCCCGTTTAATCTGCTAGCAGGCAGAGGCTTGCGCTACTCAACCGTGCGCAATGCAGAACAACAAATTGACTGGACTTTACACTGCGAAGTCGATGAGCTAGGCCGACTGGTACTAGTCTCCAGCCATGGTGGTCGATGTTTTGCCGAATCAACCTGGGCTGTGTTTTCCTGCTACGAGCGCGATGCTGTTTCCGACCCGTTGCTGGATATATGGTTGCTTTCTTGCGGATTCACACCATGTTCCGCACAAGTAGAGCACTGGGTAGATTATTGCATTCCATCCAAATTGATTCCTCACAGCATGGCACGGCTTTTGTCGTTTTTTGCGTGGCCATGGACGTCATTTGCACGTAGCCACGTAGACCGCCACTGGGATGCAGATGCCCAAGGATGGCGCCAAAAAGCACAGCACCGCCAGTTTGTAAGTGGCATCACCGTTCAAACCGATGCCCTGATTACCCCGATGCTGGGTTGTAACTACATCAGTGCGAAAGTTGGCGCTAATCGCTACATCATGCAAGCGACGAGTGCATTCCAAAAACCGGATGTGGGCGTTCCCGCATGGGAAACGCCCCTCAAACTATCTACTACACTGGCCTAAGCAGACGCAGTGAAGCTTGCGGAAGGTTACTGTTTGACAGCCTCTACCTGAATCACCAGTTTGACGTTTTTGGGAAATCCATAAATAATACCGTAAGTGATGCCCCACTGCGAGCGGTCGATGGTGGTTTCAAAATCGCCACCACACACTTCACGCCGAATCATAGGGTGCTGATAGCAATTGAAGTTGGTAGC
>CALPVM020000069.1 GCA_943327015.2 Akkermansia muciniphila | reverse complement strand
CAAGGACGCATCGATTTGCAGTCTGAAGTGGGGGTGGGTACTACATTTAGTGTTTATTTGCCATATCTTTGATCGGTGCGTTAATGCAGCGTACTTGCCCCTTTCCGCTACACTCCCGGTATGAACAAGGAATTTAACCCACAACATGTACATGTCACAGCTTTTGCCCAAAGCAACGGCCGGTTTGCTGCTGAAGAGCGCTTGGCGCACTTTGACCGCTTGATTGAAGAAACCCAAGGCCTGGGTGGCGAAGGCTGGGTCAGTTATACCGTCCAGGCTGAAATGCGGGTGGATGCTGCTGGCGCTAACGAACCTTGGTTACACCTTGCAGGACAGGTAACATTACCGCTTATTTGCCAGCGCTGTTTGGGGCCGGTAGATATTGATGTTGCTTTTGAGCGCGATTTTCGCTTTGTCGCTTCCGAAGAACTGGCTGCCATTGAAGACGAGGAATCAGAAGAAGATGTGCTGGCACTGAGCCGCGACTTTAACCTGCTCGAACTACTGGAAGACGAGTTGTTGATGGCAATGCCATCTGCACCAACCCATGATGTTTGTCCGGTGTCGGTCAAGTTTCAGGCTGCTGATTCTGATTTTGATGCACAAACAGCACAAAAGCCCAACCCTTTTGCTGTTTTGGCGGCTCTTAAGAAAAGCGGCGGTGCCTGATGATGCTTACTATGCGTTATAATCAGGGGCTTCGCACATTTCATATTGGTGTGTGCACCTTTTACTAACCCAACGTGTTGCGTAAGCAGCACCTCCGCTCTGGAGCATATTATGGCCGTCCAACAAAACAAAAAGTCACCTTCCAAGCGCGGTATGCACCGCTCACACAATGCTTTGGATGTTCCTGGCATTGCTGTAGAGTCCACTACTGGTGAAGTTCACTTGCGTCACCACATCAGCCCTACCGGTTTTTACCGTGGCCGCAAGGTTTTAAAAACCAAGTCAGAAGCCTAATTTAGCGTGTTTACGCAAAGCCCGAAGCTGCACACTCTGTAGCTACGGGCTTTTCCATTTATTGGTCTCATTACGGTGACTTGCCCATGATCACAATTGCCGTTGACTGCATGGGGGGTGACCACGGCCCCCAGGTTACCCTGCCGGCCTGCACCCAGTTTCTTGAGCGACATCCTGATGCAGCGTTGGTGTTAGTTGGTTTGCCTGATGCGTTGTCTTCATTTGCACACCCGCGCGCCAAAGTAGTTGCTGCCAGTGAGGTTGTACTCATGGATGATCCCATGGAAATCGCCTTGCGCCGCAAAAAAGACTCTTCCATGCGCGTTGCTATTGAGCAAGTTAAATCGGGTGCAGCGCAGGCCGCTGTGTCCGCCGGTAATACCGGTGCGCTCATGGCCATATCCCGCTACGTACTTAAAACCATGGATGGCATAGAGCGTCCGGCTATTGCTGGTCAAATTCCTAATGCCACGGGTGGTGCGACTACGGTGCTCGATTTGGGTGCCAATGTCGATTGCACTGCAGAGCATTTGCTGCAGTTTGCTGTTATGGGCTCTGCGCTGGTGTCGGTGTTAAAAGGCGTTGAGTCGCCCACGGTGGGCTTGCTTAATATTGGCGAAGAAGTTATTAAAGGTAACGAAGTTATTAAAAAAACCGGCGAATTGCTGCGTGCCGCGGCCCAGTCGGGTGACCTTAATTTTTGCGGTAACGTTGAAGGCAACGACATATTCAAAGGCAGTGCCGACATTGTGGTGTGTGATGGTTTTGTGGGCAATGTGGCACTCAAAACCAGCGAAGGTCTGGCCTCCATGATCGGGTCTTTTTTAAAGGCTGAGTTTTCTAAAAACATCTTTACCAAAATGGCGGCAGTGGCGGCGTTTTCGGTGCTCACTGCACTCAAAAATCGCGTAGACCATCGCCGTTACAACGGTGCTGCACTGTTGGGTTTGCGTGGTCTGGTATTTAAAAGCCATGGCTCTGCCGACAGTTTGGCGTTTGGATATGCCCTGAGTCGGGCGTATGATGCAGCCAGAAACAATTTGTTAGACCGCGTTCAGGTTCGTATTGCCCATGCTGCTCCGCTTTTGGCGGCTTCAGCGCCCCTAGCACCAACCTGAAGGTGCTTTGCTTTTAATGCCCATGAAACGCTACTCACGTATTACCGGAACCGGCAGTTACTTGCCACCACGCAGGTTGTCCAACACAGACTTGGTGGCGCAACTCTCTAGCCAAGGCGTTGAAACTTCAGACGAATGGATTGTGGAGCGCACCGGCATCGGTGCACGCCATTTTGTGGATGAAGGTATATTTAGTAGCGATTTGGGTCTAGAAGCCGCCCGCAATGCTTTGCAAGCCGCAGGCCGAACACCGCAAGATGTCGATTTAATTATCGTTGCTACCTCCACCCCCGACATGGTTTTTCCATCTACTGCCTGTATTTTGCAAAACAAGTTGGGTGCTAACGGTTGCGCTGCTTTTGATGTTCAAGCGGTATGCAGTGGTTTTGTGTATGCTCTGACGGTAGCCGATGCTATGGTGCAAACCGGTGCTGCACGCTGCGCGCTGGTGGTGGGTGCCGAAGTGTTTTCGCGCTTGCTTGATTTTTCTGACCGTACAACCTGCGTACTTTTTGGCGATGGTGCCGGCGCTGTGGTGCTGGAGGCATCCGATACGCCTGGTATTCTGGCCACCGATTTGCACGCTGATGGCAAACACGTGGGTATTTTATGTGTGCCGGGCCATGTGTCAGGTGGTGCTATTTTGGGCGACCCATTGCTTAAAATGGACGGCCAAGCCGTATTCAAATTAGCGGTTGGCTTGCTCGAAGACGCTGCACGCGCCACGCTGGATAAAGCGGGTTTAACTGAAAACGACATCGACTGGCTAGTTCCGCACCAAGCCAATATTCGTATTATGCAAAGCACGGCCAAACGGCTCAAGCTGCCCATGGAAAAAGTTATCATTACGGTAGACCAACACGGCAACACCTCGGCAGCGTCTATTCCTTTGGCGCTGGATAGTGCGGTGCGTAGCGGTAAAGTCAAGCCCGGCGACAATCTGCTCTTAGAGGGCGTTGGTGGCGGCTTCACCTGGGGTGCGGTACTTTTAACTTTGTAAACAATTGTTATGAAACCATTTGCATTTGTATTTCCGGGGCAGGGCTCCCAGTCGGTCGGCATGTTGGATGCGTGGGCAGACAATCCAGTAGTTGCGCAAACTCTGCAAGAAGCGTCCGACGCCTTGGGCGAAGACGTTGCTAAACTGATTCGCGAAGGCCCTAAAGAAGCGTTGGCCTTGACGACCAACACCCAGCCGGTCATGTTGACCGCGGGTGTGGCTGCCTATCGGGTCTGGATGTCCCAAACAGGCGTTGCGCCCAGTGCGGTAGCAGGGCACTCTTTGGGTGAGTATTCTGCCTTGGTGGCTGCCGGGGTTTTAACTTTAACGCAGGCTGCGCCTTTGGTGCGTCTGCGGGCGCAGGCTATGCAAGAGGCAGTGCCGGTAGGGCAGGGTGCCATGGCTGCTATTTTGGGCATGGATGCCGCCCGTGTGGTGGATGGCTGTGCCGAAGTTACCCGGTCTTTTGGTGCAGATTCACCCGAGGTGGTAGAAGCCGTTAACTTTAACGACCCTGCCCAAACCGTCATTGCGGGTAGCAAAGCAGCGGTAGAAAAAGCCTGTGAAGTGCTCAAGGCATCTGGAGCCAAACGTGCACTGCCGTTGCCGGTATCTGCTCCTTTCCATTCCAGCCTGATGAAACTAGCTGCCGAAAAACTCAAAGACCGCTTGGAGTCGGTGGTGTTTGCAGCGCCTCAAATTGCGTTAGTGAACAATATTGATGTAGCGGTTGAGGTCGATGCCGGGCGTATGCGTGATGCACTTTACCGCCAAGCCTTTGGCCCTGTTCGTTGGGTGGAGTGTGTGCAAGCGCTTAAAGCACGTGGGCTGAATACTTTGGTCGAATGTGGGCCCGGCAAGGTGTTGGCGGGTATGGTCAAACGCATTGATGCCGACATGACCGGGCTTGCCATGTTTGACCCGCTTAGTTTGCAAACCACCCAAGAGGCATTGGCATGACAGAAATCAAATTTGATGGCCAGGTTGCACTGGTTACCGGTGCTTCACGCGGTATTGGTGCAGCCATTGCTAGTACATTGGCGCAAAAGGGCGTGCGTGTTATTGGTACTGCTACTACTGAATCCGGTGCAGCCAAGGTGGCAGACATGTTGTCCGCTTACCCGGAATGCGAGGGTGTGGTGCTGGATGTTACCGATGCCGCTGCTGGCGAGGCTTTGGTGGAGTCTATTGTCAAAGCACGTGGTGGCTTGCAAGTGCTGGTAAATAATGCTGGCATCACCCGAGACAATCTGGCTATGCGCTTGAAAGATGCCGATTGGGATGCGGTCATTGACACCAATCTGAAAGGTGTATTCCGTATGAGTCGTGCTGTTATGCGTGCCATGATGAAGCAGCGTTATGGCCGTATTGTTAATATAACGTCGGTGGTAGGGGCTTCTGGCAATCCGGGGCAAGCCAACTATGCCGCAGCCAAAGCCGGAGTTGCTGGCATGACACGTGCCCTGGCACGTGAGCTGGGGTCACGACAAATTACTGTCAATTGTGTAGCGCCCGGATTTATTGCCACCGATATGACCGCCGACCTGACAGAAGACCAGCAAAAAGCACTATTGCTGCAAATTCCGTTGGGTTATTTGGGTAAGGTTGCTGACGTGGCGCATGCGGTGGCATTTTTGGCGTCACCTCAAGCAGGTTATATTACAGGGCAGGAAATACACGTCAATGGTGGCATGTATATGTAATAAGCAACGCCGGTGTGTCCGTTCGGTTAAAATAACGGATTGTTTTACAACCCTCAGAGGGAATTTATGAGCGATATTGAAGTCCGTGTCAAAAAAATCATTGCTGAACAACTCGGTGTTGAGGAATCTCAAGTCACCAATGAAAAAGCATTCGTACAAGACCTGGGAGCCGACTCCCTGGATACGGTAGAGCTGGTTATGGCACTGGAAGACGAGTTTGGAATCGAAATCCCAGACGAAGAAGCCGAAAAAATTACCACTGTTCAAAACGCCATCGATTACGCATTGGCGCATCAAAAGGCTTGATACTCCATTGCCTATGTCCCGTCGTCGTGTTGTCGTAACAGGTTTGGGCTGCATCAGCCCGGTTGGAAATTCGGTAGGTCAAGCTTGGGAGCAACTCCTTGCCGGTCGTTCTGGCATTGGCGTGGTTACCAAGTTTGACGCTTCTGCCATGGCTTCTCGCATTGCAGGCGAGGTGCGGGGTTTCGACCTAGAGTCTTACATCGGAGCCAAAGAGGCACGCTCTATGGATACCTTTATCCATTACGGCATTGCGGCTGCGGTACAGGCGGTTCAAGATGCTGGGTTGCCAACGGGTGATGCTTTGTCTGAAGACCAAGCCGTGCGTATTGGTTGTGTTATCGGGTCTGGCATAGGTGGTTTGCCTCTAATTGAAAACACCCACACTGAGCTGGTTAACCGTGGCCCACGTCGTATTTCTCCGTTCTTTGTGCCTGCGTCTATTATCAACATGACTGCCGGTCATGTGTCTATGCGCTTTGGCTTTAAAGGCCCCAATATAGCCATTGCCACAGCCTGTACCACAGGTTTGCATTGCATTGGTGAAGCCGGACGTATGATCGAGTACGGCGACGCCGACGTGATGGTAGCGGGTGGCACCGAGGCCACTGTATCGCCCTTGGGTATTGGTGGTTTTGCAGCTATGCGTGCCTTGAGCACGCGCAATGATGATCCCGCCACAGCGTCTCGTCCATGGGACAAAGACCGCGATGGTTTTGTATTAGGTGAGGGCAGCGGTATATTGGTGCTGGAAGAGTACGAACACGCTAAAGCGCGCGGTGCCCGTATTTATGCCGAGTTGGCAGGGTTTGGTATGAGCGCCGATGCTGGTCACATGACTGCACCTAGTATAGATGGCCCTCGTCGCGCCATGTTGGGTGCACTGCGTAATGCCGGTGTCAATGCAGACGCAGTACATTATGTTAATGCACACGGCACATCCACGCCGCTGGGTGATGTCAACGAATCTAATGCCATCAAGGCCGCATTGGGTGAGCACGCTAAAAACGTGGTGGTTAATTCCACAAAATCTATGACCGGCCATTTACTGGGTGGCGCGGGTGGTCTGGAGTCTGTCTTTACCGTATTGGCGGTGCACCACCAAAAGAGCCCACCCACTATCAATATTTTTAACCAAGACCCGGAATGTGACCTAGATTATTGCGCCAACACGGCACGTGATATGCGCATAGATGTAGCGATTAAAAATAATTTCGGTTTTGGTGGTACCAATGGAAGCTTGGTGTTCAAACGGGTGTAATTCGTACTAGGGCATGCATCGTCCTCCCCCAATTAGTGTGACGGTTAGCCGCGCAGCATGGCATAAATATGTGCTGTTAGCTCTGTGGTTAATTGGGGTAGCAGCTGCATGGGCTTTTGTTGTGCAGCAAACTTCAGGTTGGCAGCGTTTTGTGGTTCCAGTGTCCTGCGTTATTGCAGGTGTGTTTGCTTGGCATGGATGGAATAATTCTGTTACCGGGCGTTTGCAGTGGAATGGTGAGCGCTGGTATTGGACGCATTTTGATGGCTCGCCGGTAGGCCTGCTCAGCATATTGCTTGATTTTCAGCGTTTCGTCTTGGTGCGTTTGGTGTCTGAAAAGGGAGATGCCGCTTGGCTTTGGTTGCATTCTGCGCAGGTAGATGCTTCATGGCTGGCGTTACGGCGTGCTCTGGTTCATGGTGCCAAAGCGACGCCTTCACAACAGGAAAATCCTGTGGGTTCATAAATCAACGCCATTGAATGGGTTAAGCAGGTTTGCAATTGCGTATATAGGAAGATCATAATGAAAGCTTTACGTTCTCTGTGCATGGCTACCGCAATAAGTGCTGCGGTGTTTGTGGCTTTTGCCCCGTTGCAGCCTGTTAGCGCTCAGGTTAGGGCTTTGCCCGACTTTACCGACTTGGTGGAGCAGGTGGGGCCTTCCGTCGTCAATATCCGTACCATGGAAAAAGTGTCCCCACGTTCCCAGCAAGGTGGTGTACCTGACGAAGATATGATCGAATTCTTTCGGCGTTTTGGCTTACCCATGCCCAATGCACCACGTCAGGCTCCACGGCAAAACCGCCCTCAACCCGAAGAAGAACAACCGCGCGGTGTGGGTTCCGGATTTATTCTGTCAGCTGATGGCCTGATTATGACCAACGCCCATGTGGTGGATGGCGCAGATGAGGTTATTGTGACATTGACCGATAAACGCGAATTTAAAGCCAAAATTATTGGAGCAGATAAACGCTCAGATGTTGCTGTAGTCAAAATTGAAGCCACCGGTTTGCCTACCGTCAAAACGGGTGATGTCAACCGTTTACGCGTGGGTGAATGGGTAATGGCCATCGGCTCTCCGTTCGGGCTGGACAGCACTGTCACTGCAGGCATTGTGAGCGCCAAGCAACGCGATACGGGTGAATATTTGCCCCTGATTCAAACCGATGTTGCCATTAACCCCGGTAACTCGGGTGGTCCGTTAATTAATATGCGGGGCGAGGTGGTGGGTATTAATAGCCAGATTTACTCGCGCTCTGGTGGTTTTATGGGCATTTCGTTTGCCATTCCTATCGATGAAGCCGTGCGCGTGAGTGACCAGCTCCGTACCACCGGGCGCGTGACACGCGGTCGCATTGGTGTGCAAATTGATAATGTCAGCAAAGAAGTAGCTGAATCTTTGGGCTTGGGCAAGCCCACCGGAGCTTATGTGCGTGGTGTTGAGGCCGACTCTCCGGCTGAAAAAGCCGGTATCGAAGCTGGTGATGTGATTACCAAATTTGCAGGCAAGGTTATCGAAAAATCGACCGATCTACCGCGCACCGTCGGAAGCGTCAAACCAGGCACCAAGAGCACCATCACAGTTTTCCGCAAAGGGCAAAGCAAAGATTTGAACATCACCATCGCTGAGTTTGAAAGCGACAAGCCCGTAGCCAAGGCCAATGGGCGTGACGATAAAAAGCCTTCAGCTGCAGCCCAAGAACTCGGCTTGATGGTAAGCCCTCTGACCGATGCCCAGAAAAAAGAAGCCGGCGTTAAAGGTGGTGTGCGTGTAGAGCAGGCTATCGAGATCGCAGCCCGTGCCGGCCTGCGTGAAGGCGATATCATTACAAATCTGGCCGACACTGAAATTTTGGGTGTTAAAGAGTTCGAAGCTGCTGTGGCCAAGTACGACAAGAAAAAACCACTCACCATCATGTACCGCCGTGGCGACTGGACTTTCCAAGCCATTATTCGCCCTAATCGTTAATTTACTTAAAAAGCACTTGCGCTGATGAACCACATCCGAAATTTTTCAATCATTGCCCATATTGACCACGGCAAGTCCACGCTAGCTGACCGCCTGATTCAACGTTGTGGTGGCTTGGAGGCGCGTGAAATGGAAGCGCAGGTGCTTGATTCGATGGATATCGAAAAAGAGCGCGGCATTACCATTAAAGCGCAAACAGCGGCCTTGCATTACAAGGCGAAAGACGGGCAGGTATACAACCTTAACCTGATTGACACACCGGGCCACGTAGACTTTTCTTACGAGGTCAGTCGCTCCTTGTCCGCTTGTGAGGGTGCCTTGTTGGTGGTGGACGCCAGCCAAGGCGTAGAAGCCCAAACTGTTGCCAACTGTTACACAGCTCTCGACTTAGGCGTAGAGGTGGTTCCGGTTTTAAACAAGATGGATTTGCCCAATGCCGACCCGGACAATGCCCGCTCTGAAGTAGAAGATGTGATTGGCATTGACGCGTCCGATGCCATTCCCTGCTCGGCTAAAACAGGTATGGGTATTGAAGAAATTCTGGAAGCCATTGTTGCCAAAATTCCTGCACCCAAGGGAAACCCTCAGGGGCCGTTGCGTGCCATGATTATTGATAGCTGGTTTGACAGCTATGTGGGTGTGGTTATGCTGGTGCGGGTGGTTGATGGTCGCTTGGCCAAAGGCGAGCGTATCAAGATGATGGCCACCGGAGCCGTTTACAACGCTGACAATTTGGGTGTCTTTACCCCTGCCAATAAGCCGCGCGATTCACTGGAGGCGGGCGAAGTGGGTTACATCATTGCTGGCATTCGTGAGCTGCAGGCAGCCAAGGTGGGTGACACCATT
>CALPVM020000068.1 GCA_943327015.2 Akkermansia muciniphila | reverse complement strand
GGCTGAGTATTACCACCCGCAGCGCCACATGGGAACGGTAATGTGCCACCAAGCCCACAAAAGTGATGCCAACCCTTTGCTGGATGTGGGTAACAAAGACATTACCGCACACGTCAACTTTACCGGCATTGCCGTTGCAGCGCAGGATGCGGGGTTTGAAGTGCTGGGCTACACCAGCCAAGCGCATTTTTTGCTGAATTGCGGCCTAGCAGAATTGATGCAAACAGCCAGCATACAAGAGCGAGCAATGGCCCAAAAACTGCTTATGGAACACGAAATGGGTGAGTTATTTAAAGTTATTGCGTTTACCAAAGGGGCGTTATGGCAAGCGTTTGGATTTACCCATGGTGATAGAACCCATCGTTTGTAACTTTACCCTTGTATGATATGGTTATGCAAAACAAATCAACCGAATCTGATTTAAACAGTCATACAGCTGCATCTTCTGCCAAGGTTTGGAGTTGGACGCATGATCCAGACTTTGAGCGTCAAACTATCGCAGCTTTGCACGATACTGGAAAGGGCTTTTTGCCGTATGCAACAGTACTCTGTGCCGGTTATTCTTACCTCGATTATTTATATGCGCCACCAGAGGTTTTAACCCCGGTGTTAATGCTTCGTTTATTGTGTGTAGGATATTTGGTTTTTTGTTCATTATATTTGCGCTTAACTGCCCCTGGGCGGTGGACAACCTTGGTATGCGCAACTGCACCAATTTTTTCAGCTATTCTGGTTGTTTTTATGACCTTGCTGTGGAATCCGGGGGGTAACTTGTATGGATCTGGAATAGCGGTTCCCATGGTAACCTATGCCTTGCTGACGAGAAAACCTATACATACTTTGATAGGTGCTCTTGTGATAATGGCAGCATATCCATTAGCTAATCTTTTTTACCATCCCATACCTGACGCCGCTAGGATTCCATTTGTCTCTCATATTTTGATTGTGAATGGCGTTTGCATATTGGTGGTACTGATATCTGTTAAGTTGCACCAGTTACGTTGGCGCTCTTTTTGTCAGCAGCAGGAGGTCGCTGCTGAACGCGACAAAATCACAGCCATGGCAGCCACCTTGGAAACAAAGGTGTTGGAGCGTACTGCTTTGCTTAAAAAATCCAACGAAACTTTTTCGCGATTTGTACCTGCAGAGTTTTTGCGCGTCTTGGGTTATGACGATATTTCACAGGTCAAACTGGGTGAGGCGCGCCAATCCGAAATGACCGTGGTTTTTGCCGATTTGCAAAATTTTACCTTTATGACTGAGGTTTTGGGGCCGCAAGAAACTATGGCGCTTTTAAACCGTATTTTGTCGCGCTTGGGACCGTGTGTGCGCAACCACGGCGGATTTATTGATAAATACATCGGTGACGCAATCGTTGCTTTGTTTCCTGGGTCGCCACAACAGGCGCTGATTGCAGCGCAAGATATGTGCATGGCGCTTCAAGAGTCAGATTCCTTTGGCGGCTTGCGGGGTAAAGTGGTAATTGGTATTGGGATTCATCAAGGCGCTTTGATGATGGGCACCTTGGGCGAGGCAGAAAGGTTTGAAGCAGCGGCCATTGGAGATACAGTCAACGTGGCTGCTATGGTCAAGTCTTTGACATCCGTATTTGGTGCCCAGTTGTTATTGACAGGCACGGTGTACGCTGCCCTTTCTGGCACGGAAAAAGAAAACTGCCGTTGGTTAGGTTTGGTCACACCCAAAGGGCGATCACAAGCCGTTGATGTGTACGAGTGTTTTGCCAATGACAATTTGGACCGGGTTCCATTGTTACGGGAAACCCGCAGTGCTTTTGAAAGCGCCTTGCGTAGTTATTTTCAGGGAGATGTGGCACAGGCAGGCGCTGTTCTTGAGGCGATTGCCGAAGATTGCCCGTGGGATAAGCCACTACAGTTTTGGATTAAACGCTGTAGCAGTGACTTGCAACTAAGGCATATTCCCAACGGAAGTTTGAAGCACTTTTAACCGTAAATGGCCTTACAACATGAAATTTGCCATCCATTTATGGTTCAAAATTCGTGCCCGGTTAATAAAAACGGATTTACGATTCTGACTCGTCCTTTGATGAGTTGGTGCTGCTGCATGCTAGTAACGCTGCGCAGAGCATGAGGCTTTCGAAAAAGCTGTAGCCGGTTTCGGATTTAAGTTGTAGTGCTTCAAAAAGCAGTTCAAGGCTCCAGCCTACCCGATTGAGGGGTTGTAATGCAGCGCATGTTCAATAAGTTCCAGCGCACGTTGTTTTTTGAGAGGCTCAGAGTCCAACAACGCAAAAACGAAAATATGGGTATCCAGAAAAAAAGAGTCTAGACGGCGGCAACAAGCTCATCATCGGTATGCGCAATTTGCTATATCGCTTTAATCCGCGCAGCCTGTATTCTTTGTCCAATTTTTTCGCCACTCAAACCCATGGTTTGTGCTTCAAGTGCAATGGCTGCTGTGTCAACTGCTTGGGCTAGTTGCAAAGCCTTGAGCAAACGCGCTGCTTGCGGGTAAGGTTGGTCTTGCAACCCCAAGCGGCCACGGGCATCGCATTCGCAGGCTTGAACAATCTCTGCAAAGCGCTCGGGTTTGCGAAAAGCGTCGCAGCGCTCTAATAGCCGCACAATCGCTGCAGCATTAAGAGTATGACTGCGGTGAATATTACCGTGTTCACGCGCTACTACCAGTGCCAGTTCGCTGCACAGGTTTGGAATACGCAGGCGCTGGCATACAGTTTTTAGCAAGCGCACGCTGCGTTCTTCGTGACCGATATGGCGTGGTAGTACATCGGCTGGGGTAGTGCCCTTACCCAAGTCGTGCGTGAGGCAGGCAAAGCGCACCTCCAAACTCGCGTTTACTTGGGCAGCGGTGTCCAGTACCATCATTACATGCACACCGGTGTCTATTTCAGGGTGGTGTTCTGGGCTTTGTGGTACGCCCCACAGTTTGTCAAGCTCTGGCAGCAGGCGTTGCAGCGCATCGCACTCACGCAAGATTTTAAACATGCGCGATGGCCGTGGCTCCATCAAGCCTTTCGCTAGTTCCTGCCACACACGCTCTGCTACCAGATGATCCACTTCGCCCGATTGCACCATGTGTCGCATTAGCTCCAAGGTTTCAGGCGCTACTTTAAAGTCGGTAAAACGTGCAGCAAAGCGTGCGAGCCGCAAAATGCGTACCGGGTCTTCGGTAAATGACGCAGATACATGCCGCAGCACTTTATGAGCAATATCTTTTTGGCCGGCAAAGGGGTCTATTAGGGTACCTGTTTCTGCATCCTGAGCTATGGCGTTGATGGTGAGGTCTCTGCGAGACAGGTCTTGTTCCAGCGTTACGTCAGGGGTGGCGTGTACTGCAAAACCTTTGTAGCCGGGGGCGGTTTTGCGCTCAGTACGCGCTAATGCATATTCTTCGTGCGTGCGCGGATGTAAGAACACCGGAAAGTCGCGCCCGACCGCCGAATATCCTAAGCGGTGCATGGCTTCAGGCGTGCTGCCTACCACTACCCAGTCGCGGTCTTTCACGGTCAAGCCCATGAGGGTGTCGCGCACAGCACCGCCGACGAGGTAGGCTTTCATGGTAAGTCTAAACCTTGTTCTACTGCATTGGCGTCTTTGGGGCCTACCATGCCTAAACGCGCTTTAAGAGACTGGGGTTTACCGGTAAGTAACGCAGCGTAGTTGGTGGTATTTGCTAACACTTTCTTAACATAATCGCGGGTCTCAGAGAATGGAATATTTTCTGCCCAGATGGCACCCTCCAAAGTTGGTGAGCCGCTTTGGCCACGCCATACGCGGGGTCGGTTAGGTCCGGCGTTGTAGGCTGCTGCGGCCATGGGTATGGAGCCATTTAAGCTGTCTAACACCAGTTTCAGGTAACCTGTGCCGATGGTAATGTTGGTAACGTGGTCGTTAATTTGATGTGGCTGAAAGTCGGTTAGTCCAATTTTTTTGGCGGTCCATTTGGCCGTTGCGGGCATGACTTGCATCAAGCCGGATGCGCCAACTCCAGAGCGGGCATCGGTTATGAAGCGGCTTTCTTGCCTGATTAAGCCATACACATAAGCCGGGTCTAGGTTAATATGCTTAGTACGCGCTTGCACTTCGCTCTTAAACGGGGTTGGAAAGCGCTGTTCCACATCAATGACTGACTTGGTGCGTTCGCTGGTATTAATGCAGCGGTCCCATAGCGCATTGCGGCATGCTAAATCTGCAGCGGCTAATAAGCTGCGATCATCCATGCCGCCGGGTGTATGCATGTTGGTGGCGTAGTTCCATTCGCGCGTACCTTCGGAGCGCAGGCCGAGTTTGATGGCATACAAAGCACGGCTGATGCTTGGGTTACGACTTGCAGCTTCTTTTTCTTGCGCGGTGAGTGGAGCAGGGCGCTCTGGTATGGTAATGCTTTTGCCGGTTTCTTCCAGCGCTAATTGCTCATAAAAGCCTTTGGTACTTGCCAGATTTTGCAGTCTTTGCATGGCTGCAGTGCGTGCAGCATCGCTTGGTTTTTGCGCTAACACTGCCCTGGCGTGCCAATAGACCCAGGTGGGTTCTTCGCGCAGTGCTACGGGCATGGCGGCAGTTGCTTGTTGTACTTGCGCCCAGCGCCCGGTGCGCAGGGCCGCGCGGGCGGCCCACACCAAGTGGTCATCGTGCATGTGCTCGAAAGCGCCATTGGCAAAATAGCTCGGCGCATCGAAAGAAAGTTTTTGGGCAGCCCGTTTACCAATTGCACCCCATACCCAGCTGCGCTCTTCGTGGGTAAGCTGGGTTTTCCAGCGCAACTTCTCCATCTCGGTTGCTGCAGCTTCATAGTCGATATACGCCAGCCTAATAAGTGCCAGAGTAACCAACTCTTTGGTTTTTGGGCGAACGGCAGTCAGCTTGTCATCCAGATATTTGGCAGGGTTCTGGTAGATCTGGTTAAAGCTCTCGGCCCACTCGGGATGCAAAATTTCCAGTGCCTGCTGCGTTACCCGAAGGCGGTCGTTGTCCATACCCACTCTGGCGCGCAGCCACGCCGTTTGGGGTGAGAGTTTTTTGTCGTTAATCAGTTGTTCTGCAGCTCCGGCACAGGCGGAATCAGCCTCGCGTAGTGCCAGCCAGTTGTCCTGAATGTCTTGCGCCAGTTGCACCACGGGTGGATTAGCAGCGTTATAGCGTGCTTGCAGCCCGTAACAACGCACCGAACGTTCATCACCCATGCGATACAGGGGAAACTCGCGGTTAATCGTCTCCCAATCTTTGTTTCTGCCAAGTTGCAGCAGCCAGTCAGCGCGCAGTCGGTCTTCTTGGTAGGTGCCGGTAAAGCGAGTAAGAAAGCCTTGAATTTCATCGGTGCTGGCTTCATTGAGGCGGCTGGAAAGTTCCCAATAAGCAGCCCAAGGCTCAAGAGTTGTACCTTTGAGTTGTGGCAGCAACGCAGTCATGGCGCGGCGGTCGCGCTGCTTGTAGGCTTGCGCCATGTCAAGTATCAGGTTGTCAGCGTAAGAATTGTCGCGTCCTTGCGCATAAGATGCAACATTGGGTGAAAATACGCTTCCTAGAAAAGCGATTGATGTCAAAATGGCGGATAACTTCATGGCGTGATTATGGATAATTCCGAAGAATCTAGAGCGACTGAGAAAAAAGCCCTACGCAAAATCCTGCTGGAACAGCGCTTGAGCTTGCCGGATCGGCTGGACAAGGCAGAAATGTTGCAGCGTGTTATGCGCATATGGTTGGTTGGTAGGCCTGACACCATCATTGGTGCCTATTGGCCAATTAAAGGTGAATTTGACCCATTGCCGGCACTGCACCGCTGGAAAGAAGATGGCGAGTTGCTCGACCAACCCCAATTGCGCCGCATTGGCTTGCCTGTGGTAAATAAGCAACTAAAAACCATGACTTTTCATGCATGGTACCCCGGTTGTCCAATGGAAGAAGATGCTTATGGTATACCAAAGCCCAAAGATACCGAGCTGCTTAACCCTACTTTGTTGTTTGTGCCATGCGTAGGGTATGGCCCCGGAGGCTATAGGCTAGGCTATGGAGGTGGTTTTTACGACAGAATGCTTTCTAGTTTGTCGCCTAAACCGTTTACTGTGGGTTTAGGGTTTGGTGTCGGTTTTGTGCCAGATTTGGAACCAGAGTCACACGATGTGCCGCTTGATGCTATTTTGAATGACTATGGTGTAGTCTGGCCGGTTTAAATAACAATATAACTTAGCAAAAATATGTCTGTGGATTCAATTATTTCTGGCACACCGGGTAGCAGCCGGCATCCGATTGATGTCGTCATCATGGCAGCAGGTAAAGGTACCCGCATGAAAAGCCGTTTACCTAAGGTGCTTCATGCATTGGCGGGTAAACCGCTACTGATGCATGTGGTTGACGTTGCGCGTGTGTTGCATGCTCGCAATACCGTAGTCATTACTGGTCATGGTGCGGCACAAGTAAAAAACGCTCTTGCACACTACGGAACCAGCACGGCCATGGATGGTTTGCATTACGTGCTGCAGGAGCCCCAATTAGGTACCGGCCATGCAGTAGCGCAAGCCATGCCGGTGGTACCGGACGATGGTTTGGTCGTGGTTTTGTCAGGGGATGTACCATTAACCCGTGCCGACACATTGCGCGCCCTGCTAGCAGCCAGTGGCGGCGATAAGTTGGCGTTACTTACCATTGATTTTGAAGACCCCACCGGCTACGGCCGCATTGTCAGGTCGCAAGCCAATGGTTCTGATAAAGATGGGGCAGTGCGTGCAATTGTCGAGCAAAAAGACGCTACTGAAGCCCAACGCGCCATTCACGAAATTTACAGCGGCATCATGGTTGCCCCTGCGCGCTACCTCAAACAGTGGTTAGCGCGGTTAGATAACTCTAACGCGCAGGGCGAGTATTATTTAACCGACATTGTCAAATTTGCCGTGGCAGACGGTGTTCCCGTAGTGGCGCACAAAATAGATGACGCCATTCAGGTGGCCGGAATTAACAGTCCGGTGCAGTTGGCGCAACTGGAGCGCTCTTACCAGCGTCGGGTTGCAAGTCGTCTGATGGAGCAGGGCGTGCGTTTGGCAGATCCTGAACGTCTGGATGTGCGTGGCTCGTTGGTGTGTGAGCAAGATGTCAGCATTGACATCAACTGCATTTTCGAAGGTCATGTAGAACTTGCTGAAGGTGTGCGTATTGGCGCCCATTGCGTGATTGCCAACGCCAGTATTGCTCCCAACGCAGTGATTCACCCCTTTACCCATATCGATGGCGAAAAAGCCGGTGTCTACGTGGGTGAGGGTGCTTTGGTTGGTCCCTTTGCCAGGTTACGCCCCGGTGCAGTGTTAGGCGAGCAGGTGCATATCGGTAACTTTGTTGAGGTTAAAAACTCCACACTGGCCACCGGTGCCAAAGCCAACCATTTGGCCTACCTGGGCGACGCTTATGTCGGCGAGCGCGTCAACTATGGCGCAGGCAGCATTACCGCCAACTACGATGGTGCCAACAAACACCGCACCACCATTGAGGCCGATGTGCACGTAGGTAGCAATTGCGTGTTGGTGGCGCCTGTCACTTTGGGTGCGGGTAGTACGATTGGGGCGGGCTCAACCATTACCAAAGACGTAGAGCCGGGTGTTTTAGGAGTGGTACGCGGTACCCTTATCAGCAAAGCCAACTGGGTACGCCCCAAAAAAGCCAGGTCGGAGTAGACCATGTCAGAGTCTTCAGAAGCACACATAGCAGCTTTGCAAGCCGAATTGCAGGCCATGCGAGCCGAAATGCAAGACTTTACCTACACCGTGTCGCATGACCTGCGCGCGAGTTTACGGCATATTCTGGCGTATGCTGAATTGGTGCAGGAAGACGCGGGCGACCAACTCAATGAAGAAGTACGCGCCCATCTTGATACCATTAGCGGTGCAGCCCGCAACATGGGAGTACTGATGGACGGGCTAATGGAGCTATCGCGGCTGTCTACTGTTTCTATGCATGCAGTACCCGTTGAGCTGGGTAGTTTGGTGCACGAAGTTTGCGCCGTCATGCGCGCCAGCCAAGCAGAGCGCGATATTGAACTGCGTATTGCGCAAGATTTTCCGGTAGTGCAAGCAGATGCCGAATTGATGCGGCAGGCTATCAAGCACTTAGTCGGGAATGCAGTCAAATTTACCAAGCCTCGAACGCATGCCGTGATAGAACTTGGCTGGGAGCCCACGCCGCCTCCAGATGAAAAGTCGGATAGTACGCAAGTCACTCTTTTTGTACGTGACAACGGTGTGGGATTTAACCCTGCTATGCAGGGTAAGCTGTTTAAGGTGTTTCAGCGCTTGCATAGTCCACGCCAGTTCGAAGGTGTTGGCATTGGTCTGGCACTGACCCGTAAAATTATTGAACGCCATGGTGGCGCCGTGGCTGCCGAAGGTGCGGTTGACGGTGGCTGTTGCGTACGTCTTCAGCTCCCTGCATTGGCTAGAGCCATATAAGCGCCAAATTTAGCCCTTTTGACGCTAAAAAATACTTTTACGTTGCGCACGTTGGCATCTTGGGTAAACAGTCGCTGTGACAACGCTAGGTACGAAGGCATATCGCCGGCAAATACCACCAGCACAAAGTCCGGCCCCGGCGACACTCTATAGCACTGTTGTACCGCATCGTCTGCAATGGCTCGTTGCTCGAAAGCATTTAGCGCTTCGGTATTTTGCCGATCCAGCGTAATTTCTACAATCGCTGTCAGCCCATGCCCTAATACCTGTGCAACCGCTTGAGGGTTAAGTATGGCAATTTGCCGTTCAATCAGGCCTGCATCCTGCAGGTTTTTGATGCGCCGCAAACACGTAGGCGGTGAGGTGTGTACCGCCTCGGCCAGTGCCTGATTGCTCAGGCTGGCATCGCGTTGCAGCAGGTCTAACAGCTTTAAATCAATCGTATCTAGTTCAATGGGTTTCATAAAAATTTATAAATTGAAATAAAAATTCATTAATGAGAATGTATAAAATTTTCATTCACTATTTTGACTAATTTAAACAATAATTTTTCATGACTTTGCGTATGATGGTCGCTGATGCAACTTAACGGAGAATGTGTATGTGCGGCATTGTTGGCGCAGTTTCAACGCGTAACATCGTACCGGTGTTGGTACAGGGTTTATCCCGCTTGGAATACCGTGGTTACGATTCTTGCGGGGTAGCGGTTTACGCCCAAGACGCCAAACCCGGTTTGCGCCGCGCCCGCAGCACCTCCCGCGTGGCTGAACT
>CALPVM020000067.1 GCA_943327015.2 Akkermansia muciniphila | reverse complement strand
TCAGGCATATCGCCGTTGTAATCCATCCTTTGACCCGCCGTAGCCTTAAAGAAAGCGCCATCAAAGGTTTTGCGGTTAAGCAACTCGGTCAGGGCATCTTTTTCGCCGTAATCCAGCAGCCCCAATACGTTTTGGTAAGATTTTAGAATGCTACGAATCAAGTCGAGAACAAACTCGGGTAACACTTGGTTGGATTCGATTTCTAAGAAACCACTGGCACCCAAGGCAACTCCCAAGGGAAACACCGAAACCGTTGGGTCTTTACCTAAGGTAACAGTGTGGTTGGTTTGCAAAGCCTGCTCTCGACGCGGAAAATCAACCAAGCGTGGCAAGGTATTCCAATCAATCCACAAGGGGTCACGTTCAGGACGCGAGGAACCCTTTACCAACTTTGCACGGGTAAAACAGCGCAGATCATTGGGATCTCCCACCACCAGCATTAAAACACTGGCGGTGACCGTTCCGCCACTAGCCTCGGCTATCAAGCGAACGAGTTCGAAATCTAGGGCATCGCGGTCACGCAGACCACTCATGCCTGCCAGACCTTCGATAATCTCTTTCATAATGTTTGTCTACCTCTTGTAAGACATTCGGACTTGCACTTTTTTTACTACCAAACCAACCATTTAATCCAACTGTTTTGCATTACACAAAACTTATCTTTTTACTTTTTTACACACTACGATATCTTAGTGGACAAATTGACCCTCGTTACCCTGCCAATACCCTTGTAAGCAATTAAATTACAACAATGTATAAAAAAAATGCCATTTTGGTTAGGATACAGGAATCACAACCTGGTTACGGCCCGCACGCTTTGCTTGATATAGTAATTCATCAGCCTGCTTAATCAGTGCCTCGGGGCTCATGCCTTTACTCCACTCCCCCACTCCGGAAGAAAACGAACATGTAAAGGAAGTATCAGCAGTCAAATGGCGCATTCTGCCAAAATCTTGACGGATTGCATCTAGAAACTGAAAGGCCTGCTGAGCGTGCGTGCCCGGCAGAATTACAATAAATTCCTCACCACCGTAACGCCCCACCACATCTGTTTTACGTAAGCGCTGCTTGAGCAACCACGCCATACTTCGAATAACCTGATCCCCCATAGGGTGGCCGTAAGTATCATTTACCTTCTTAAAATGATCGATGTCCACCATAGCCACGCATAATGTTGTTCCATCCAGAATCGCTGCGTTAACCATCGTATCCAACCGCTGCTTGGATGTAATATGGTTGAATAGCCCAGTCAAACTATCCAAATACATAGACCGACGTAATGCACGGTAGCGCTCAATTTTGCTATTGACCACTGCATTGAGCACCACCGGGTTGAATGGTTTAGTTAAAAAATGATCGCCCCCCAATCGCAGCGCATCTACCTGCAACGCCACATTGGTAGCGGCCGAAAGATACACCACCGGGGTGGATAAAAATTCCGAATGTTGACGAATAATACGTGTCACTTCTACACCCGTACAGCCAGGCATAAACATATCCATCAGCACCAAATCAGGCTGAAATTTAACCAAACAGTTGAGTACTTCCTGAGGCCGAGAAATAGCCAGCGATTCGATACCAGCCTCGGACAACGACCGCCGAATGACCATGGCTGCCGTTTTAGAATCCTCCACCACCAACACCCGGTAAGGGGGCTCATCTTCGTTGCTGCACAACTTCACAATGCGCGACATGATGGTAGCCTGCGGCGTTAAACCCGGATAACAGAAATCACAACCCGCACCCAAGGCCAGCCTGAGCGTTTCAAAGTCAGATTGCAAATTTAAACCAATGATGGTGCTGGCTGAAAATTGACCACGCATAGTCTGCACATTTTCAACAAAAGCATCGATCTGCAAGCCCATGGCATCCACAAGAATAATGGCGGGCTCTTGGCTCGGTTCGGACCTATTCTGCAGGTCGTAAATTTGCGCTTCTATGTTATAAAAACCCAGCTGCACGGCCAAACCCTGCCAGGTCAGTGGATTAAGAGTAACGAAACGGATGTGTGAGCCGGTTGCAATCTCCGTTACCTCTTGCACATCCGCGGTTTTTCGCCGGTCCATCACCGAGGTGCTGTTGCCTTCAATATAGGACTGCACCCGATTAAGAAACCCAGTTATCTGCCCATCTAACTCAATCAAAAGTTCGGACGATAGCGACTCTTGAGCGTCCTGATCAAAAATGGACAGCACTTTTTGCTCAAGACCATGCGCAATCTGATGCAAGCCTGAAAGTCCCCTGACCTCCAGAAACTCCGTCAAACTTGACACACCGACTGCGAATTCCACAAACACATCAAATGTCGGCGTACTTTTACATATCTGCCATTTTTCCAGCAGTAATTCGCTCTTTTTATTCAAATCAAGAGATGAGCCAGACATAGTTCTCCTTATTGCCAGCGCCCTAAACCCCGGCTGTTTTCAAGTCAATATCTTAACGATTATTAAGTGAAAAAACCATCTGGCCCTTGGAAACCCTGCGCGCGTAAAGTGACCACCAAGGTATCTCGATAACCTAATTCAGTGATGGGCTGAATCGGGGTGGACTCGTGAATTACTCTGGCATCATCAAGCAACAATACAGACCAGGGTTCATTCAAAGTAAACCGCTGACCATGCGAGCCTTTGGCATCAAAAACGCGGGTCTCACCACCTTTTACCCCTTGCCTGTCCACCAGAAAAACAGCCACCAAATCAACCCCATCGCGGTGTGCACCTTCTGGGGTTGGACGACCAATACCATCGGTAGTGTCAATTCGGAACTGGTGCGATTCAGTGTACCAAGGCTGCTCCCCCCTCAGATTTGAACACACAGCGCCTAGCCATACCAAAAGATGACTCCAAGCAGGGTCTTGCGCCAGGGACTGGGCCATCGGCTCAAAATGCCGCTCCATGCCCCCATGCAAGGCGTTGTACTCGACGGGTTGCCAATGGGGACGATGCGGCACAAAATGCATCGTATCGCCATGCACGATACTGCAAGCATGACGCCGCCTGCGGTAACGGCCGCCATCACGCAAATACAAGTCCGCTGGTAAATCATTCCACAGCGATTGCCATGCCATCATATCGGCCAATGCCACACCGGCGAGCGCAGCCACATGCCCAGCAGACAATACAGCAAAGCCTTGCTGCAGCAAAACAGCTTCAGGCGACTCGGTAATCGATAAAACCGGAGGTGGTAATGAAAATGTCATGCGTCAACTTGCAGGGTCATGCCTGCCTTTCGCAAACGATCCACCAGCACCTGTCCCAAACCGCTGGCTGGCGTGAGTACTCCGCCGCCTTTAGCTCCACCAGGCAAGGCTTCCGTTTGCAGTGCTAGCGCCAAGGCGGCTTCACACACCATTTTGGTGGTAGCACGGTTACCAGGGTCACCTTTGTCGGCTACAACACCGCGAACTATTCGGCCACTGTCACTTTTACCTACCCATAGGCAGCGAAATGAACCATTGTTCATGCTTTCCTCAGAAGGACCAGAACCCGGAGGGGGCGCCAGCTTGGTCGCAAGTGACACCACAGCGTTTGACTTGAGTGCAATTTGTGCAAAAACCGAACCCGCACTGACAGCCGTGGAGGCCAAGGCTGCCACCGGTCCGCGTCCGAAGCGCAGATACTCCTGGTAACTAAAATCTTTGCCGTAGCCCAACAAAGCCGCACTACGGCGCACCACCCTCGTATTGGCAACTGCCATGAAAAATGGCCCTAACCAGGCTGAAAAATCGGCATCACGGCGCGGTAACACTACGTCCGTGTGCTTGCTCACATTGTCTGGCTCGGTACCTGCGGGGTTTAGCAAAAAAGGGTTAGCCGCAATATCAGCCTCACCCTTGGCAACCAGGTTCAATGCCGAAGCCAGTGTTCCACCATTAAAGCCACCACGCACACTGAATGCTGTTTTAACACTCACGCATTTCTCGCCATACTGTTCTTGCATTGCCTGATGTGCCAATAAAGCACTGATGTCAGAAGGAATAGAGTCAAACCCACACATAGGAATAATGCGCGTGCCAGAGCTTTGTGCCTGCTTATGGTGGCGGTCAATCAGGCCGCGCACCCAGGGAGTTTCCCCGGTAATATCGACATAGTGGGTTCCGTTGCGCACACAAGCATCCACCAATGTACTGCCGTACAATGCAAAAGGGCCTGCCGTGCTGAGCACCACTTTGGCACTGCGCGCCAAGGCATCCATAGCATCAGCATCGTGAGCCTCGGCCACCAAAATACCCGCACCGTTTGCGCCGCACTCTTTCAAGACCGCTTGCAATTTACTCTCGGAACGACCCGCAACCGCCCATTGAAAGCCCTTGGGCAGACCCTGGTAGTTTGCAAAATAAGCGGCTGTTTGCCGGCCGACAAAGCCGGTAGCTCCGTACAAAACTACATCATAGGTTCGGCTTGCAGTCTTTGTGGATTTAGATGGAGTTTTAGCCATAGAAATTCTTTCTTTAAAGTGGGCTATCAATGCGTAGCCATGTGGTTTTGGTTTCGGTGTATTTGTCCAAGGCATGCAGTGACTTGTCGCGCCCTACCCCGCTTTGTTTGTAACCGCCAAACGGCACGGTGATGTCGTCTTCGTCGTACTGGTTTATATGCACAGTACCTACTCGCAAAGCACGTGCTACAGCATGGGCTTTATTGATATCGCGCGTCCAGACACCGGCATGCAGACCATAGATGCTGTTGTTGGCCATGCGTACCGCTTGTGCGGCATCGCTAAAGGTTTGCACTGCTAAAACGGGGCCAAAAATTTCTTCACGGGCAATGGTCATTTCTTCTTGAACGGCGGTAAAAATAGTAGGCTGCACATAACAACCGCCTGTTTCTGCCAACACCTGCTCACCACCGGTCAGTAATTTTGCACCTTCGGCCTTGCCGCTATCTATGTAGCGCAACACGGTTTTCATCTGCACATCATCCACCAGCGCGCCCATGATGGTATCTGGCAGCAGAGGATTGGCGGGGGCAAATTTGGGCACCAGTGCTAGTGCTTTTTCTAAAAAAACATCATGGATGGATGCTTGCAAAAGCAAACGCGAAGGCGCATTGCAGCTTTGCCCTTGGTTAAAAAATATGCCGGTAATGGCAGCTTCCACAGCGCGATCCAAATCCGGACAATCTTCAAACACGATATTGGGCGACTTACCACCCAGCTCGGTCCAAGCGCGTTTTAAGTTGCTTTGCCCAGCCATCACATGTATTTGCTTACCCACACGGGTGGAACCCGTAAATGCAATGCAATCCACATCCATGTGCAATGCCAGCGGCGCACCGGCCTCGCTCCCCATGCCAGGTACGACATTAAAAACTCCTGCCGGAATGCCCGCCTGCAACGCCAGCTCCGCCATGCGCAAAGCCGTTAAGGGCGACTTCTCGCTGGGTTTAAGCACTACAGAATTACCCGCTGCCAATGCAGGCGCAATCTTCCAGGACGCCATGAGCATAGGGTAGTTCCACGGCACAATTATCCCCACCACACCCACCGGCTCCTGCGTTACCAAAGCCAAGGCATTGTCAGGCGTGGAAGCAACTTCACCATACACCTTGTCAATAGCTTCGCCGTACCAGCGTATGCAATTGGCTGCGCCTTTAACGTCAACCGAACGCGCATATTGAATGGGCTTGCCCATGTCCAATGTTTCGGTCAAAGCCAGAGACTCGATGTTGTCCAGCATCAGGTCTGCAAACTTGATCAGCACACGCTTGCGTTGCGCCGGACTTTTACCGCGCCAGCGGCAGTCTTCAAATGCCTTGCTTGCGACTGTAACCGCCAGGTCTATGTCTTGCGCTGCACATCTGGCCGCTTGCGCCAAAGTGCGGCCATCGATGGGCGAGATGCAATCAAACACCGCACCACTAGCTGCTGCGACACGTTGGCCGTTAATCAGGGCGCGACCATCCAACGTCATTGCAGTCATAGTATGCTCATCTCTCTTATGCACGCAAAGCGGTTAACTCTGCACGCATTGCAGCAGCTATCTCACGTTCACGCCGGCGCGATTGGCGTGCAACCCATAAGCTGTACGACACAATGACAATAGTTATAGTGGCAATAAGCAAGGTTGCCGCTGCATAAATGGTCGGGTTGATTCCACGCCGAGCATAACCGAATATCACCTGCGGCAAAGTGCTAACCCCTGGGCCGGATAAAAATTCGGATATAACCACATCGTCAAATGACAGAGTAAATGACAACAAAAAAGCCGCCAGAATGGCTTGCGAAATTTGAGGCAAGGTAACCAAAAAAAACACTTGATGCGGGCGCGCACCCAAATCCATAGCTGCCTCTTCTATCGAGCGATTCATCTCCATCAAGCGCGACTGAATCACCACCACAGCATAAGCCATTCCCAGCAGGGTATGACCCAAAATGATGGTCAGTAACCCGCGCTCAGGCAAGCCAAAAAAGTTTTGTGCACCCACCATCAGCAGCAGCAAAGATAAACCAATGACCACCTCGGGCATCACCAGCGGTGCATTCACCATGCCAGAAAAAACCGTTCTGCCCATAAAGCGACGGTAACGCACCAACACAAATGCTGCAAATGTACCTAAAACTGCCGACAACACTCCCGTTACTGTAGCCACTTTAACCGACAACCAAAAGCCATCGACAATTTTGGTATCCACGGTAAGCGCCTCGTACCAACGCCAGGAGAAACCGGTAAAACGAGAATCTTGTCGCGTACTATTAAAAGAAAACACCACCATAAAGAACAGCGGCATATACAAAAACAAATACACCATGCCCATCCACAATCTTCCGAAATGCTTTTGCCAATGATTTTTCATGCTGGCTTCCTATTTTCCGTGAGTACCGTGGGCCGAAGACTCGCCGGTATAGTGGTAATAAATAGCGAGCGGCACCACAATCAATCCGATCATCACCACCGCCAAGGCACTGGCACGGGGCCAGTTGTTACCTATAAACATTTCATCCCACACCACGCGGCCAATCATGATGTTCTCAGGCCCGCCTAACAATGAAGGTATCACGAACTCGCCCAGAGAAGGAATAAACACCAACATAAAACCCGCCACAATACCGGCTTTGGATAAGGGCACGGTAACCAACCAAAATGCCTGAAACGGCGAAGCGCCTAAATCGTAAGCAGCCTCCAGCAAGCGAAAATCCATTTTCACCAGATTGGCATATAGGGGCAGCACCATAAAGGGCAAATACACATATGTCATACCCACCAGCAAAGAGATATCGGTGTAAAGCATTTGAATCGGTTCATGAATCAATCCAAGCCCCAGCAAAATCTGATTGATAACACCTTGATCAGACAAAATGCCTTTCCAGGCATACACGCGCAATAAAAACGAAGTCCAGAACGGCAGCATCACCATCATCAACAAGGCGGGACGCACACTGGGCGACGACCGTGCAATAAAGTACGCAAACGGGTAGCCAATAACTAAACAAATGCATGCCGTGTACAAAGCGTAGCGAATAGAGCGCAAATAAGCCTCTACATACAAGGTATCGAATAATGCGCCCCCTTCCGGGTTACGAAAAATAGATCCGTAGTTTTCGTATTTGAGCTTTAGCAAGCCACTGGCAGAGTCCCAAATAGGTTTAAATGGATGAATATCGTTACCCATATCTACAAAACTGATGTAGAGCAGAATTAAAAAGGGCAATAAAAAAAACACCAGCAGCCATGTATATGGCACCCCAATGACAAAACGTTTGCCAGGGAACAAAGTGGGTTGCGGAGTCATTGGAGTCTCTTAGTTACGCAGCACGACACCGGCGCGGTCGTCCCACCAATAGTAAACGGGGTCTTCCCAGGTAATGTCGCTATGCTCCTGACGTGAGGTATTTGCTTCGGTAATTTTTACACGTGAGCCATCGGTGGCCTCTACGATGTAGGTGTTATAAGAGCCAAAGTAAGCAATTTCCTTGACTTTACCAGTGTACAAGTTGTAAGTCACCGACGGTTTGCGTTTACTAATTTCAATTTTCTCAGGCCGCACAGAAATGCTCAAAGGCATGTTCAGGGTGCCGGTTACACCGTGCCCCACATGAATTTCACCAATACCAGTCAAAGCAGCACAACGGTCTGGCTCATCTACGCTCAATTTGCCATCAAATAAATTGGCAGTGCCGATAAAATCAGCCACAAAACGGTTGCATGGATATTCATAAACCTCTTCGGGTGAACCTACTTGCAGTACCCGCCCTTTGCTCATTACGGCGATACGGTTGGCCATAGTCATGGCTTCTTCTTGGTCATGGGTTACCATTACGCAGGTAACTCCCACTTTTTCAATAATATTGACTAATTCAAACTGGGTTTGCTCGCGCAGTTTTTTATCTAAGGCACCAAGGGGCTCATCCAGCAACAGCAAGGTTGGACGTTTAGCCAAACTGCGTGCCAATGCCACACGCTGCTGTTGCCCGCCAGACAACTGATGCGGTTTGCGCTTAGCCAGCGCACCCAGTTGCACCAAATCAAGCATCTCTCCCACGCGCTGTTTAATTTGGTCTTTAGGAAGACCCTCTCGCTTTAGACCAAAAGCAACGTTTTCCCAAATATCCAAATGCGGGAACAAGGCATACGACTGAAACATCATGTTGATGGGCCGATCATAGGGGCGAAATTTGGCAACATCCTGCCCACCCAAAAGTATGCGACCCGCAGTGGGCACTTCAAACCCTGCAAGCATGCGCAGCAACGTAGATTTACCACAACCAGAACTACCTAGCAGCGCAAAAATCTCACCTTTAGCTATGGACAGAGACACCTCATCCACAGCCAATGCTTCATCAAAGCGTTTTACCAGCTTTTCCGTGACCAGATAATTAGCTGAACCCGAAACATCTGCCATTGCTTACCTCATTGAACATCTTAAAGGACGCGTCGTTACCAATTAGAAAGGGCTGTTTATACGGTAAGTACAAACAGCCCTAAATCTGGCAACAGATATTAACGGAAATTACTTACCTTGTTTAAGTGTATTGTAAGTATTGGCCAGAGCTTCACGCGCTTCATTGCTAAAGCTGCTAGGCGGTATCATTTTTGCAAAATATTCTGCGTCAACAAAAACAGTTTTGTTGCCAGAAATTTCAGGTTTAATTTTATCAAGCGCCGCCTTGTTGCCGCTGTTGTAGTTCATCTCATTGGTCATGAGAGCAGCGTTTTCGGCACGCAGATAAAAGTCAATAAAGGCATGGGCATTGTTGGGATGCTTGGCGTCTTTGGTA